>NZ_BDLQ01000076.1:52717-115941 GCF_002049255.1 Carboxydocella sp. ULO1
TAAGAGAGACTACTTGTCCCCATCCTCGCTTTCACTTGATTATACATTATATCCTAAATAAACAGAATCTGCAAGAGCCCGATAAAAAATCCCAGCACTCCGCCCAGCACTTCAATATGCCGCAATTCCTGGGCGGCAATCTTCAGGATCAGCTGTTCCAGCTGGTCCAGGTCCAGGGCCAGCACTTTCTCCTCCACCAGCCGGGCCAGCTCCAGGTCCTGCACCACCTGGCCCTCCAGCCTGTCCAGGGTTTTGCCCAGTAAGGCCGGTATCTCTTTATCCACCAGCTCACCGATTAACTCCACCGCCACTGTCCGCATGGCTAAAGGCAAAAAGGAAGGCAATTTTTCCAGCGCCCTCTTTTTCACCCCCTGATTGATCGCCTGCAAAACCGAAGGTTTCAATATAACCTGACGCAATTCCTCCGCCAGTTTCTCCGCTGTCAGCAGCTCTTCCGCCACAATCTGGCCGATCACCCGGGCCAGTTCCGCCTGACGCTTGGGGATCAGTCCCTGCAGAGTAAAATTGATCAGGGGAAAATGCCAGGCCCGCCGTGGTCGGAATAACATGCGCACTGCAATGTAGTTAGTAGCATATCCGATCAGAGCCCCAATCAGGGGCAAAACTACCCATTTCGGTAACAAGCCAAGCCCTCCTCGTTTAATGGACCAGACAGCGATGGCAGCCTGAGCACTCCTGCAAGCGGGTGCCGAAAATCTCCTTCAGCATCCCCCTGGTTTTGAGCCGGTTGGCCGGGGTTTTGTGGATAATTAGCCGTTCGGGAGCCAGTGTAATCAAGGCACTAACCAGGATGTCATCCAGGTTTATTTCACTGGGCGGCTGGTATTGCAACCAGTCATCCACGAAATCCTCAGCCAGGGCCCCTCCCTCCCTGTCTTCCAGGCGGAACTGGCGGTCGAGGGGAAAAAAAATATGGACTTCCGGGGTGCGCGGTTCCTGGATGTCGACAAAGTAGCGCAACAGGCGGATGAACTCCTGGTACTCCCGATCCAAAAGAAAGGCATCAACGGCATTTTCCACTGCCTGTTCCAGTTCCTGCAAATATTCCTGTAAACGAAAACGCAGAAAGCCATCTACTACCAGTTCTTGATTGGTAGCCAGATAATCCAGCACCTTGGCGGTAATCCGGTTCTTACGTAACAGCTTGCGCACCACCAGCTGCTCCTGTCCTTCCCCATTCAGTTCCCGCCAGGCCAGGGCAAAGATGCGATGCTGTTCTTCCGGGGCAAAGTAATAGTAGTTGCTGTGAATATAGCCCCAGAGCAAATCCTCTTCCCAGCGGTCCACAATCAGGTCGGCCACGGCCCCGGCCACAAAATGGCGGATGATCTGGCGAATTTCCTTGTCGGCATAACCTAACTGGCCAGTATCGTGGACCGATAAACCCAGGAAGGTATATTCTCCGGATGTAAATTCATTCAGGGCAAAGCGAAAGCCTTCTTCTTTCAGCCGGTCAAACTGCTGTAACAGGTGTTTTTTCAACAGGTTGGTATCACTGGCTGAGCCAATGGCATAAGGTTCCACGGTCGGCCACCTCCTTATGGATAGTGTCCGACGGGAAAGGTCCCCTTATGCAGAAAAGCTGAGTTTCGTAAATCTTACGAAAACTCAGCTTCAGCAGTCAGATGGAGGCGGCGGTCGGAATCGAACCGACGCATCTCGGTTTTGCAGACCGCTGCGTTACCACTTCGCCACGCCGCCGGATTGCATGTTCTATGTTACACAAAAAGCGGGGTTTTGTCAATAGTTAATTTGGTGATTGCGTAAAAGGAATGTCTCCATCTTTTTATATAATTATTGACACATATATATTGATAACATTATAATGTTAATAACATATATATGCATTTAATATCGAAAGGGTGAAATGCAATGTCAAATGGTAAATATGGTCGTCATGTACCTGCATTCGTTTTATTGTTGTTAGCAGAAGAACCAGCCTATGGTTCAATGCTTTTAAATAAGATGAACGAAAGACTACCTTATAACAATATTGATGGGGCGGCCTTGTATAGAGCTTTAAAAGACCTTTTAAAAATGAATGCAGTTACTGCCTATTGGGATACAACAGAACCAGGCCCTCCAAAGAAATGGTACAAAATAACTCCTCTGGGATTAGAAAAACTAGCAGAATACAACGAAGATATTCAGCAAAGAATTAAAAATTTACAGTTTTTTTTATCCCACTATAAAAAAATGTTTGTTCAGGAGGAAAAATAAATGGATAATTTTATTCTTTATATAGCTTCTATAGGTTTACTTTTTTCGTTTATTAAAGATAAAAAGAAAACAAGACAAGCCTTAATTAAGGCAAAAAATTCTTTTTTAAATTTATTACCTGAAGTATTGTCTATTATGTTTTTTGTAGGAATATCCTTATCCATCATCAATCCTCCTACTGTTTCTAAAATCATTGGTAAACAGTCAGGAATACTAGGTGTTATCATTGCTTTGTCTATAGGCTCCATTACATTAATTCCAAGCTTTATCGCCTTTCCCCTTGGGGCTACTTTATTAAGCAATGGTGCCGGTTACACTCAAGTTGCTGCCTTTGTATCAACCCTTATGGCGGTAGGAATTGCAACCCTTCCTGCCGAGATCAAATATTTTAATAAACCTACTGCAATACTGAGAAACGGGTTAGCCCTTATCATATGTATACTCTTTACTTTTTTGATAAGTCAGGTGATGAATAAATGATTATAGTCAAAAAATACAAATGGGCCATCTTTTTATTTATTATTACAATTGCTATTTATTTTTATGATAAACCTACAGGAACAAAGGCCTTTAGCATTTTTCTTTCAAACATAATAACCATGCTCAAAATACTTCCTCCTACCTTTGTCCTCGTTGGACTATTAGATGTATGGACACCAAAAGAAACTATGATAAAATACATGGGACAGCATTCAGGAATAAAAGGAATAGCCGTTGCATTTTTCTTAGGCACAGCAGCTGCTGGACCCTTATATGCAGCCTTCCCTATTGCTGCCCTTTTATTAAAAAAAGGCGCTCGTCTAGCTTATGTATTATTTTTTTTAGGAGTATGGTCAAGCACAAAACTCCCTATTGTACTTTTTGAAATTGCCTCTTTAGGCTACAAGTTCACTTTCCTGCACATTGGCATAAGCCTCCCTGCTTATTTAGTTTCTTCATTCTTTATAGAGAAGATACTCTCTTCTAATTCTAAAAACGAAATTTATAGAAAAGCAGTTACTCTTTAAATAGATTATGACGAGGTAATTAAAAAAGCCAGGCCTGACCGATTTACCGGCAAGGCCTGGTTTCTCATTTCTTCACCTGTTCCAGCTTCCCCGTAGCCAGGGACCATTTCCAGATTCCTTCTGCCCCCTGCTGGGGTACAGTCCCCTGAGCCGCCGTCACCAGGAAATAAATCTCCGGACCAGTCGGCAGCCAGTAGAGAAAATTCAAATCATAGTTAGTCCAGGGAAACTGCTCATCAAAAGGGGTTTTCAACACCTTTTTCACTCCCGGCTCATAAATTACCAGACGCCGGGTCCCGGCAGGCGTATCCAGATTGGCTGCCAGATATTTGCCCTCCGGTGACCAGGCCAGAGCCGCCACTCCTCCTTCAAAGTACAAATCCAGGGGCTTTAAGGCCGGCCTGGCAGCAGCTTCAGTCGGCAGCAGGGCAATAAAGGCATGGAGGCCGCGGGTGGACAGGGCCAGCTCCTTCCCATCCGGCCGCAGGGCCAGGGGGCCAAAGCCTTCCCGCCCAACACCGAATTCCGTCCCCGGCTCCGCCCCCAGGGGAGAAGCTACATTGGGCAATTGTTCCAGGGACAGCAGGGTACGGGCCTGCCCGCCCTTTTGCTGCAATACCAGTGCAATATCCCGGGCGGTTACCAGCCAGTCGGGGGTCAGGTCCTCAATGCCATCTACCCGCCACTGGCCTTCCTCTTTTTTCAGTTTGAGCCGGCTTTGATAGACCCGGGTATAACTGCGGTCGGAGTAGGTTTCCTGCCAGCGGACAGTCACTGTTTTTTGCTCTGTATCCACTGCTCCGATTTGATAGCCGACCCAGTGGGGATTAAGGGGGCCTAAGATTTCCGCTACCTGACTCCGTCGGGCCGTGGTCAGGGTATTGCGCAAACTCTGTTCCTCCCGGCTCAGGCGGGCTTCAGCAAACTGGCTTGCTGCTTTGCTCAAATCCTCGGCAGCTGGCCCCATACCGGGCAAGCTGCATCCGCCGAGCAGCAAGGAGAAAAACAGCAGCCAGCTCCAGCATTGCCGTTTTTTCATCATACCACCCCGTTAATTTCGTAGCGATAATTGATTTTAGCTACCCCTTTGACGGTGTTAGAAGCACTGCAGTATTTATCCAGGGACAGTTCAATGGCCTTGACCAGCTTCTCCTCTGGAATTTCGCCCCAGACCCTGTAAACCAGGGTGATTTCAGTAAATACTTTGGGGTGATCAGCAGCCCGCTCCCCTTCAACCTCTACAACAAAATCCTGCAAATTGAGGCGCATCTTCTCCAGAATGGAGACAATATCAATGGCGGTACAGCCCGCAACCCCCATTAGCAATAACTCCATGGGCGAAGCGCCTTTGCCTTCACCACCGGCAGCCGGAGCAGCATCGATGGGAATATCCACCTCCTGGGCCCCCCGCCCTAGAAAATGCATTTTCCCCTGCCATTTAATGTTTACCTTCATGTTAATTACCTCCCTCTCTATGCTAGCTGACGCTCCCGGGCCAGCAGCCGGGCCAGGAACTGGCCGGTATAACTCTGAGGCTGGGCCGCCACTTCCTCCGGAGTGCCCTGGGCGATTATCTCTCCGCCCTTATTGCCTCCTTCCGGCCCCAGATCGATGATATAATCGGCGGTTTTAATTACATCCAGGTTGTGTTCGATCACCACCACCGTGTCACCGTTTTCCACCAGCCGGTGTAGTACCTGTAATAGTTTGTCCACATCAGCCATATGCAAACCGGTGGTGGGCTCATCCAGGATATAAAGAGTGCGGCCGGTGCTGCGGCGGCTGAGCTCGGTAGCCAGCTTGACCCGCTGGGCTTCCCCGCCGGACAGGGTGGTGGCCGGCTGCCCCAGTTTGATATAGCCAAGGCCCACATCCTGCAAGGTCTTGAGTTTACGGTGGATTTTGGGGATATTCTGGAAAAATTCCACCGCCTCATCCACTACCATTTCCAGCACATCAGCGATGGTTTTGCCTTTGTACTTCACTTCCAGCGTCTCCCGATTATACCTCTTGCCTTTGCATACCTCACAGGGGACATAGACATCGGGCAGGAAATGCATCTCAATCTTGATAATCCCATCCCCGCTGCAGGCTTCACAGCGGCCCCCCTTAACATTGAAACTGAATCTTCCGGCCTTATAACCTCGCACCCGGGCTTCCGGAGTCTGGCTGAAAACCTCCCGAATAGCGTCAAAGACCCCGGTATAGGTAGCCGGATTGGAGCGGGGAGTACGGCCAATAGGGGACTGGTCGATATCGATTACTTTGTCGATATGCTCCAGGCCCCGGATTTCCTGATGGGCACCGGGCTTATCCTTGGCCCGATAAAGATGGGCAGCAACTCCCTTGTAGAGTATTTCATTGACCAGAGTGGATTTGCCGGAACCGGAAACCCCGGTGACACAGACAAATACCCCCAGGGGAATGCGGACATTCAGGTTTTTCAGGTTATTCTCCCGGGCCCCGATGATCTCCAGATATTTGCCATTGGGGGGCCGACGCAGGGCCGGCACCGGAATGCGTTTTTTGCCACTCAAATACTGACCGGTCAGGGAGCGGGGATTGGCCATGATTTCCGCCACTGTCCCCTGGGCCACCACTTCCCCGCCATTGGCCCCGGCTCCAGGGCCGATATCGATGACATGGTCGGCGGCCAGAATGGTATCTTCATCGTGTTCCACCACCAGCAGGGTATTGCCCAGGTCCCGCAGCTGTTTCAGGGTAGCCAGCAGGCGGTCATTGTCCCGCTGGTGCAAGCCGATGCTGGGTTCATCCAGAATATAGAGCACTCCTACCAGGCCGGAACCGATCTGGGTGGCCAGCCGGATGCGCTGGGCTTCACCTCCGGATAAGGTATGGGCCGCCCGGCTCAGGGTCAGGTAATCCAGGCCCACATTATTGAGAAAACCCAGGCGCGCCTTGATTTCCTTGAGGATCTGACGGGCAATCAGCTGTTCCCGCTCAGTCAGCGCTAATTCCTCAAAGAAGCGCAGGGCCTCTTCCACCGAAAGGTCAGTCACTTCCCGGATATTCTTGCCTCCCACCAGTACGGCCAGGGCTTCCGGCTTCAGGCGGGCTCCCTGACAGGCCGGACAGGGTTTGGTGGTCATGTATTCCTCAATTTCCGCCTTGACGCTCTCGGAAGTGGATTCCCGGTAGCGTCGCTCCAGGTTGGGGATAATCCCCTCCCAGACCGAATCCATGGTATGTTTGCGTCCATAACTGCTGTAAAAGGTCCAGTGGATTTTCTGTCCCGGAGCACCATAAAGGAGGACCTGTTTTTGCTCAGGGGTAAAGCGACTGATGGGGGTATGGAGATCAAAACCAAAGTGTTTGCTCACCGCCGCCAGCAATTGCCACATCCACTGGTTAGTGCTGCTATATGGGAGGATCGCCCCTTCAGCGATGCTTTTTTCCGGGTCCGGAATCACCAGCTCCGGATCGATTTCCATCTTCTGCCCCAGCCCCGTACATTCCGGACAGGCCCCAAAAGGGGAGTTGAAGGAAAACAGCCGGGGGGCAATTTCCTCGATACTGATACCGCAATCGATACAGGCGAAGTTTTCACTGAAAGTTAGTTCTTCGCCGTCAATTACATCCACCACTGCAATCCCTTCCCCCAGCTTCAGGGCCACTTCCAGGGAATCGGCCAGGCGCTGGCGAATGCCTTCCTTCAGCACAATCCGGTCCACCACCACCTCAATGGTGTGCTTTTTATTCTTTTCCAGGCTGATGGGTTCATTCAGGTCATAAATCTGCCCATCTATCCGCACCCTGACATATCCCTGTTTGCGAATTTCCTCCAGCAGTTTGGCATGTTCCCCTTTACGCCCTCGTACCAGGGGAGCCAGGATCTGCAGGCGGCTGGCTGACGGCAGGCCCAGAATCTGGTCCAGCATCTGGTCCAGGCTTTGCTGTTGAATGGGCTGGCCGCAGCGGGGGCAATGGGGACGACCGATGCGGGCAAACAACAGCCGCAGGTAGTCATAGATTTCCGTCACCGTACCCACCGTGGAACGGGGGTTGCGGCTGGTGGTTTTCTGGTCAATGGATATAGCCGGGGATAGTCCCTCAATGTAATCCACATCCGGCTTGTCCATCTGACCCAGAAACTGCCGGGCATAGGCGGAAAGGCTTTCCACATAACGGCGCTGGCCCTCGGCATAGATGGTATCAAAGGCCAGAGAGGACTTGCCGGAACCGGATAAACCGGTGAGCACCACCAGCTTGTCCCTGGGGATGGTAATATCTATATTCTTCAGATTATGAACTCTGGCACCTTTTACAACAATATCTTTAATCAATGCTGTTAACCTCCTGTTTAGCTCAGGTATTCTGCGCGCAATTCCAGGATAGCATCCCGCAATTCCGCTGCCCGCTCAAATTCCAGGCGCCGGGCAGCCTCTTTCATTTCTTTCTCCAGTTGCCGCAGCAGTTTGTCTACCTCTCTTTTGTTCAGCTTTTTCTTCTTGCCAGTGGATTCACCATATTTAGCCGCTGCTTCGGCTACCGCCTGGGTGGCCTCAATTACATCCCGGACCGCCTTGCGCACCGTCTGGGGCACAATGCCATGGGCCTGGTTGTAAGCCATCTGTTTACTGCGGCGGCGGTTGGTCTCCTGGATGGCTCTGGCCATGGAATCGGTAATGCGGTCAGCATACATGATCACCTGACCATTGGCATTGCGAGCCGCCCGGCCGATGGTCTGAATCAAGGACCGTTCAGAACGGAGATAACCTTCCTTGTCAGCATCCAGAATGGCGACCAGGCTTACCTCCGGCAAATCCAGGCCTTCTCTGAGTAAGTTAATGCCAACCAGGACATCGAAGACCCCCAGGCGCAGGTCGCGCAAAATCAACATGCGCTCCAGGGTTTTAATATCCGAATGCAGGTAACGGACTTTGATGCCCAGTTCCCGCAAGTAATCAGTCAGGTCCTCCGCCATTTTCTTGGTCAGGGTAGTGACCAGCACCCGCTCATCCCGTTCCACTCGTTGCCGGATTTCCCCTACCAGGTCATCGATCTGCCCTTTAGTGGGACGAACATGAATTTCCGGATCCAGCAAGCCGGTGGGACGGATGATCTGTTCCACTATTTGCGCACTCTTTTCCAGTTCATAGGGACCGGGGGTAGCGGAAACGAAAATAATCTGATTGATTTTCTGCTCAAACTCGCTGAACTTCAAGGGGCGGTTATCAAAGGCAGAGGGCAAACGGAAACCGTGATCCACCAGGGCCTGTTTGCGGGAGCGATCCCCTTCATACATGGCTCCGATCTGGGGAATAGTGACATGGGATTCGTCCACCATAATCAAAAAGTCATCCGGGAAATAGTCCAGCAAGGTATAAGGCGGTTCCCCCGGCGCCCGCCCTGTTAAATGCCGGGAATAGTTTTCAATCCCCTGGCAAAAGCCCATTTCCCTCAGCATCTCCAGGTCATGCCGGGTCCGCTGCTCCAGCCGCTGGGCTTCCAGCAGTTTATTCTGAGCCCGCAGTTCTTCCAGCCTTTCTTTCAGCTCTGCTTCAATGGAAGCCAGGGCCCGCTCCAATGTCTCACGACCGGTCACATAGTGAGAGGCCGGAAAAAACACCACATGCCGGCGCTCCCCGAAAATTTCTCCGGTCAGGGGGTCGAACTCCACTATGCGCTCCAGTTCATCCCCGAACAGTTCCAGCCGAATGGCCCGCTCACTGGAGGCGACCGGGAAAACTTCGACTACATCTCCCCGCACCCGGAATGTACCCCGGGTAAAATTGAGGTCATTGCGATTATACTGCATGTCCACCAGGCGGCGTAAAATCTGCTCCCTGTCCCAGATCTGCCCCGGCCGCAGGGAAAACATGTTTTCCCGGTATTCCTGGGGGGAACCCAGGCCGTAGATACAGGAAACACTGGCCACAATAATGACATCCCGCCGCTCAAACAGGGCTGCCGTGGCCGAATGGCGCAATTTGTCGATTTCATCATTGATAGAGGCATCTTTTTCGATATAAGTATCAGTCTGAGGAATATAGGCCTCTGGCTGATAATAATCATAATAGCTGACAAAATACTCGACCGCATTGTCCGGGAAAAATTCCTTGAACTCACTGGCCAGCTGGGCTGCCAGGGTTTTATTGTGAGCAATCACCAGGGTCGGCCGCTGTACCCGGGCGATTACCTGGGCCATGGTATAGGTTTTGCCGGTGCCGGTAGCACCCAGCAGGGTCTGATAGCGATAACCTTTATTTAACCCCTCTACCAGCCGGGCTATAGCCTCCGGCTGGTCCCCTTTGGGGGTAAACTCGGATTTTAGCTTAAACTCCATCTGCCCTCAACTCCGTATATTTGTTCTCACATAGTATATGATACAGCGAAATTGTCTCCGAGTAAACAAAAAGCCCGGCCAAAACCGGGTTAAAAGACTTTGACATTAAAATATATGCTGTCATCCATCCCCCGCACCACCAGCCAGAGCAAGTTGCGGAAGTTTTCCGCTGCCGGTCCGGAAGGAGTACGACCCTGACCGGGGACTTCCGACCAGCCGCTCCAGAGGTCCCGACGCAGGATATTCTGGTAAATACCATTATCCGTGCCTCTGACAAACAGGTTCAATTCCGAGCGGAATACCACCGCCTCCGGTTCCGCCAGGGTCAAGCCGCCGCCGGGAACCTCTGACCAGCCACTCCAGATCCCCAGGGGTGACAGGCGGTTGAGATAAATGCGGTCATCAGTACCGCGAACAAACAGGTAGAGATAGCCGCGATAACTGGCTGCACCGGGCCCGGACAAAGTACGGCCATTGCCAGGCACCTCCGACCAGCCGCTCCAGATTCCATCGCGGTTGAGCCGATTAGAGTAGATACGGTTGTCAGTTCCGCGGACAAACACCCAGAGGAAACCGCCATAGTTCACAGCCTCCGGGCTGCCCGTCGTGCGGCCACCGCCGGGCACTTCTATCCAACCGTCCCAGTCTTCATCATCATCCATCCGGTTATACCAGATCCCATCATTTAAGCCCCTTACTACCAGGTAAAGGCGATTGCGATACACCGCCGCTCCTGGTCCACTGCGGGCCCTACCGCCTCCTGGCACTTCCCGCCAGCCGCTGAAAGGGCTGGGATTAAAGGGCCGCAGGCTATTTATCCAGAGGCCATCATTAAGCCCACGAACAAAGAAAAAAAGGCGATCATCAAATTCCACCAATTCCGGTTTATCCGGAGTTTTTCCTCCTCCGGGCATTAAGGTCCAGCCAGACCAGTTATTGACCATATGCCTGGCTACCAGGTCATAGGGATGGTAAAACATGGCTCCTCCCCCGCTTTGCTTCGGGTTACTGCTTTATCTTATGTTCCCTGACCTGATTCTGTGCCTCCCTGCTGTCCTTCCTGTTCTTCTCCTTTCCCCCGTTTCATGGCTTTGATTTCCCCATCTATCTCCAGCTCCAGGCTCTCCCCGGGTTTCAACTCCAGTTCCAGGGTTTTGCCTTCCTTGCCTTTTATCTTTATTTTACTGGGCGTGCTTTCCCCTGCACTTTGACCTTTCTTTTCGCTTTCTCCGGATTTAGAATCTCCCTGGCTACCGGAGCCGCTTTTGACGGCAAGGGGTTTAATCTTACCCCAGCGTTCTTCCAGCAGATAGAGATTATCCTTGCGAATCAGGCGTACCGGAATAACTTTGACCGGCACATCCGCCCCATCATTTTTGATTTTCTGATCATATTCCAGCATTTCCTTTTTGGCCAGTTTGCTGGCCCCCGCCAGAGCATAATAGGCCAGTAAATCGGGCCGGGTGTCTACGTCTGCTGTCAGCAGGTCGCCGGCGATAGCTGCCGCCCCTTCTTTGCTGGCCCCCAGGGCCACCGTCACTGGCAGAGTTTCCTGCTTTTCCTTTTTCTCCTTGAGGTATTTGATCAGTCCTGGGACCAGCAAACTATGCTGAACCACTACACCCTGAATGCCTGTCTGGCTTTTTAATGCCTCATATGCCCGTGTGGCTACATCTTCCGGCTTACCAGTTACATCCAGCGGGGCTTGTTTTACCTTTATTCCCGTTAGCCCCTGCAGGCTGCGTTGCAAGCCAGCAAACAGGGCTTCTTCCACCATGGAAGGCTGCGCTGCTGTCAAAATCAGGAGATTGCCTTTGAATTTTTGCTTTACTAACAGCTCCCCCTGCAATTCCCCTGCCCGCAACCAGTCTGGAGACAAAAAACCATCGGCATTGACGTCACGGGGCAAATTCTCCAGGATCAGAACCTTAACCTTTTTCTGCGCAGTTTTGCTGACTATATCTCTGGCAATGGCGGCATCCGCCGGCAGCAGAACCAGGGCCTTGATTTTTTTCTCTAATAGTTTTTCCACCTGTACTGCCTGAGTCGGACCATCATTTTTGGCATCCTGCCAGAGCAGCTTGACTTTGGCAGGCTTTGCTCCTTTGTCCATCTCCTTTTTGAAAAAGGGATAGCCATCCCCCGCCATGTTAGCCATGGCGACTCCGATGGGAATTTCATTTTCTTTTTTGCTGAGTGGCTTTTTGGCCTTTTTCAACAAACCACAACCGCCCGTCAACACGACCAGGAGCACAAGCGAAAAAGCAACAATGCGACGGCCCATGTTCATCCACCCCATTAAAAAAGACTTCATCCTTAGTATGAATTAGGATGAAGTCCCATATACTCCAGGACGGCCATCACCTGTTGTAAATCCTGCCAGCATTCTGCCTTTTTGGCCGGATCCCGCAGCAAAGCAGCCGGATGATAGGTGGGCATAACCCAGATACCGCGTTCATCAACAAACCAGCGCCCGCGATATTGAGTAATAGCCGCCCCGGGTTTGATCAGATTTTGCAGAGCTGTACTGCCCAGCAAGACGATAATTTTCGGCTGCACCAGGTCGATTTGTTGATATAGCCAGGGCAAACAGGCCCGGGCCTCTTCCGGTTTAGGGACGCGGTTGCCCGGCGGCCGACATTTGACGATATTGGCGATATAGACCTGGTCCCGCCGCCAGCCCATGGCACTAATCATCCGGGTCAGCAGCTGACCCGCAGCCCCGACAAAGGGTCGCCCCTGCCGGTCTTCTTCCGCTCCCGGCCCTTCCCCGATAAACATCAGATCAGCCCGGGGATTGCCTTCCCCGAAAACCACCTGGGTAGCCTGTTGCCTCAACCCGCATTTATTGCATGCTAACGCCTGTTCCGCTAACCGGGTCAAATCCATCGGGAGTCCTCCTTTTGCCGGAACAGTTTTTGCCACAACCTTTTCGCCAGTCCTTCAAAGGAAAGCCGCACTTCTGGCTGGTCTTCCGCCTGCGGGGAAAGAGTCATCCCCCACTGATGGTGCTGAGCCAGAAAGCCGATTTTGCGCTGCCATTGGCCCTGAGCGGTAATAAAGTCCACCGTCACCCAGCCCCTAACTGCTAGCAGATCTTCCCCCACCGGCTGCCCGTTGATATTCAACAACCAGTCACCCTGGCGCAGGCCCAGCCACTCGGCAAAACTGCCCGGCTGGGTGGCCAGTACCTGCCAGCCCCGTTCCGCAGTGGATTGCCAGCGCGGTTTGCCTGCCATTTCCTCCCGGGGACTGGCGTGCACCACCAGTTCATGTCCCAGGGGACTGAACAGGGCTGCCAGCGGCAATAGCCCGGGATAAAAACTGGCCAGCCAGGTCAAACCACCCAGCACCAGACTGAAACCGGCTAACTGCCAGGCTGTACGCCGTGCCCGCTGCCAGGGCAGCCGGGTCAGAGCCAAATCGCTATAGCCAAGAGCAGCCAGCAATGGTAAAAGATAGAAATCAGCGCCGGATTGAACCCAGATCACCAGGGGAATGGGCCAGAAAGCCTGAAGATAAAAGCCTCCCACCGTACCCTGGCGGGGATGGGCCACAGTAATGGGCGCCGCATAACGGGCCCCGGTAAACCAGATCAGCACTGCCTCCAGCAGATGCAGGACAGCTACCAGGTACATCAACTGGACACCATTGACTTCAGGCCAGCCCCAGAGCAGGTTGCTCAGAGTTAGTATCCCGGCAGCATAGGAAAAACATAAAAAGCGGTGATGGAATAACATCAGAATCAAAGCCAGGGGCCAGAGCCACTGTACTCCCAGACTATCAATATCAATGCCCAGGCCCAGCAGCAACCAGCTGCCCAGGATTCCGCCAGCCAAACCCCAGAGGGCCTGGCTGGCCAGGGCTTTGCTATAGGCCAGAAAACCGGCCCTATCCCCGAAATAGCGTTTAAATTGCTTTTTTTGGAGAAGAAAGAGGAGAACCAGGATAATCAGTACTGAAGCGGGGGCTTCAAAAGGGATGAGCAAGACCTGTTTGGCAATAACCCACAGGTCAGATACATCAACCAGCATCAAAATGCCCCCTTTCCCCTCGTAAATTAATACAGTTTAGCCCGGATTATTTCCTTGGCTTTGGCTAACTGCAGGTCCTCCCCGTTTTCCGGCTGTTCTACAACTATATCAGGAGTGATTCCCTTTTTGTGAATATCTCTGCCTTTGGGAGTAAAATATTTGGAAGTAGTCAATTTAAGACCAGTGGTGTTATCGATGGGATAAATAGTCTGAACAACCCCTTTACCAAAGGTCCTGGTCCCAACCAGTACCCCAGCTTGATAATCCTGGATCGCACCAGCAACTATTTCCGAAGCACTGGCACTGTTGCCATTGACCAGTACCACCAGAGGTAAATTGAGTTTGCCGGCATCGGAATCCTCGACCTGTACTACTCCCTTCCGGTCACGGATGGTTACCACCGGCCCCTTGCCAATAAACTGGTCAGCAACTTTGACAGCAGCGGTCAACTCACCCCCGGGGTTATCCCTGAGGTCGAGAATTATGCCTTTATAATCCCCTTCGGTTTTCAGATCATTCAGGACCTTGACCAGCTCATCACCGGTATGCTCATTGAACATGCTGATGCTGATATAAGCCACCGGCAGGTCTGACAATAATTTACCATCCACACTGGGAACATTGATAATCTCCCTGGTCAGAGTAAACTCCAGGGGTTTGCTTTCATTCTTGCGTACAACCGTGATTTTTACCGTTGTACCAGGCTTGCCCCTAAGCAACTGCACAGCCCGCTCAATATCCATATCCAGGGCATCTTCTCCGTTAATTTTGGCAATCACATCCCCGGCCTTAATGCCAGCCCGGTAGGCAGGAGTCCCTTTAATGGGCGCAATTACTGTAATATGTTTGTCTTTTACGGCCACCTGGATACCGACCCCGCCAAAAGCCCCGGAAATCTGTTCCTGCAAATGTTTAAAAGTTTTGCTATCCATGTAAACGGAATAGGGATCATCCAGCGCCTCAACAATGCCTTTGGCTGCTCCCTCCACCAGACGCCCGCTATTCACTGGTTCAATATAATTTTCTTCTACCAGGTCAACTACCTGTAATAAATGGCGTACTTCTGTCCAATTCTGCACTATGGCAAACAGAAAGGGCAATGCCACCAGACCTACCACACTGAGGAAGACCATAATAATCAGAATTATTCTTTTCAGCGCTTTCAAGAACCAGTTCACCTCCAATACTTCACAACTACTATACTACAATACCGGGCAAGAAAAAACAAGAAAGGGCCAGATTTGACCCTTTCGCAAATTCTTACACATATCCCAGCGGATTGACCGGTTCTCCATTTTTTCGCACTTCAAAATGCAGATGGGGACCTGTGCTGCGGCCAGTACTGCCCACCAGACCAATGGTTTCGCCCTTACTAACCTGCTGCCCTACACTGACACTGCGGGCTGACATGTGGGCATAAAGGGTGCTGATGCCACCCCCATGGTCGATGATCACCACATTGCCATATCCGCTCATCCAGCCTGAATAAATCACTTCCCCATCCTGGGCCGCTACAATGGGTGTGCCCTGGGGAGCGCCGATGTCAATACCCCGGTGGAAACGGGCTTCCCCGTAAATGGGATGTACGCGCCAGCCGAAACCGCTGGTAATCCGCCCATGCCCGGGCACCGGCCATTTCATTGCCCCTTCCCCGCGCGGGGTATTCTGCTGATTTTCCTGCCGCTTTCTTTCTTCCCGAATGCGGATAATTTCCGCTACCTTGCGGCTTTCTTCCTCCTCCAGGCGCTCAATTTCCTCCTGGAACTTGTCCAAATTGGCTTCTGCCTGTTGTTTTAACTGTTCATGTTCCGCCTCTTTGGCCAGGCTTTCTTCTTTCTTAGCTTCTGTGGCCTGTTTTAATTCAGCCACTTTTTGTTTACGCTCCAGCAAACTCTTTTTCTTGGCCTTAATCTCATTTTGCCTGGCTTCAATCTGTTCCACCAGCTGCCCGTCCTGCTGGATAATGGCCTGCATGTAGTCAACTCTGGTTAAAAAGTCAGAGAAATCCTCAGCGGATAGTAGCACTTCCAGATAGCTGACCGCCCCGTTTTCATAAAGGTCCCGCAAGCGGTTGTTAAGCTGTTCCACCTGTTCATTCAGTTCCTGGTTGGCCTGAGCCAGCTCCTCTTCCGCTGCCGCTATCTGCTCTTCCAGCGTCCGGATAGTCTTCTCCTTGGCCTGAATATCTTCCTGGAGATTATCTATTTCCGATTTAACCCGGTCGATAGCATCGGCCAGGCGTTTGATTTCTTCTTCAGTGGCATCCTTTCTCTTTTCTAATGTCTTTTTCTGGGCCCTGATTTTATTAAGTTCCTTGATGGCCTTTTGCTCCCGACTGCGGCTGCTGTCAGCCCCAAAAGCACTGCTTACCGTAGTAAGAGTCAGTACGGATATAAGCAGTAACGAAACCAGACGACGCAATTTAATCCCTCCCCCATCAGACATGTAGATAGCGGCGTACAGCTATAAAGCTACCTGACACCCCCAGTAAAACCCCTGCTCCCAGCAGGCCCTCAAACACCAGGGCCAGCTGCCGCCAGTCCCGGGTCAGGGGCAAGGTGGGCAGGGAAACAGTTACCGTTTCCAGCAAAGAGGTATAGGAAAAATAAAGAATTCCCACCGCTACTCCGGCCCCAATCAGCCCGATTACCAGCCCTTCCAGAACAAATGGCAATTTGATAAACCAGTTGGTTGCCCCCAGGTATTTCATGATATTGATTTCCTTGCGGCGGGCGAAAACAGTCAACCGAATAGTAGTGTAAATCAGAAAGACTGACGCCAGGGAAAGGAGTCCGATCAAGACTGAACCGGCCACTCGAACCCAGTTAGTAATAGCAAACAGCTTTTCTACTACACCCTGGCCATATTTAACCTTGTCCACTCCAAACATGGTCTCTATCTCCTGGGCCGCTGGCTTAACCTGCTCGGGTTTTTGCATCTTCACCCGATAAACATCAGGCAAAGGATTTTGTCCCTTGATCGCTTCCAGCACCCCGCGGCGATCGGAGAAAT
Source organism: Carboxydocella sp. ULO1 (assembly GCF_002049255.1). Taxonomy (NCBI): domain Bacteria; kingdom Bacillati; phylum Bacillota; class Clostridia; order Eubacteriales; family Clostridiales Family XVI. Incertae Sedis; genus Carboxydocella; species Carboxydocella sp. ULO1. The sequence goes on from NZ_BDLQ01000076.1 coordinate 69,319, forward strand.
TTTCTTTAATCTTCTCCAGGGCCTGTTCCTTGGAAACAAAATCCACTTCCTTGACTCCCGCCAAATTTCGTAATCGCGTCCCCAGTTCTTCCACCTGTTCCCGGGGTAAATCTTTTTTGACAATTACCGAAATTTCCACCTGAGATTCCAGATGGGTGGCCACCGAATTGGTATTCAACACAACCAGCAGAGCCGCCCCTAAAATCAGCAAAGCGATAGCAACCGTACCGGCAGAAGCCGCTGCCAGCCAGGCGTTACGGCGCAGGGAGACCATGGCTTCCCCGGCCAGGTAGCCCATGGTCCTAATCTTCATAGCCATATACTCCTTTCTCCTCATCGCGGACAATCTGCCCGTTTTCCAGAGCCACCACCCGTTTTTGCATCATGTTTACCATTTCTTTATCATGGGTGGCCATGAGAATGGTTGTCCCCAGTTTGTTGATATCAGCCAGCAGTTTCATAATCCCCAGCGATGTATCGGGGTCCAGGTTACCGGTAGGCTCGTCTGCAATAACCATCAGGGGGTTGTTGACCATGGCCCGGGCAATAGCTACCCGTTGCTGTTCTCCACCGGACAATTCCCGGGGAAAGGAATTTTCTTTTCCCTTCAGGCCCACCAGTTCCAGCATGCCTGGTACCAGCCGCTTGATTTCTTTTCCGGACGCCTCCGCCACCCGCAGGGCAAAGGCCACATTTTCAAAAACCGTTTTATCCTGTAACAGGCGGAAATCCTGAAAAACCACTCCGATTTTCCGCCGCAAATAAGGCACCTCACTGTTTTTCATGCGCACAATGTTTTTACCATTGATATAGATCTGGCCCCTAGTGGGATTTTCCTCTCTGGTCAACAGTTTCAGTAAAGTGGATTTCCCCGCCCCGCTGGGTCCGACCAGAAACACAAACTCCCCTCTGCCGATTTTAAGGGTCAGATCATGCAGGGCTTTGACACCATTAGGATAAATTTTGGATATATTGTAAAGTTCAATCACCTAATTTCCCTCCTACAGGCATTCCCTGAAAAATATTCGACACCGGGTAGCAAATTCCTTCCCGGTGTCGATGAAATAAATTTCCTGTGTTATAATGATATTATTATAATTAATATTTTCAATTAAGATGTTCAGGAGTGGTCGAACTTTGCTGCAATCCAACCGTTCCATCAAAATACTGGCATTGCTTTATTTTATAATTGGTATTATTTTTCTGACCCAGCATCTGTCCTTCTGGTACCAGCCCCTGAGCAACGAATTGCTCCTATTATTCCTGGCTGCAGGAATTACCACTTATTTATCCGCCCTTAATCTGGGGGTAACATTCAACCTGGTGAGCGGTCTGGATTTTATCTGTTTTTACTTTTTCGGTCCGGCAGCCCTGGTCTGGCTGGGAACAGCAGAAGTTGTTATTGACAATATTAGCCGCAGGGATGGCTGGGTCAAACTGTTGTTCAATCTGGGACAGACGGCAATTTTCCTGACCCTGACAACTACCATCCTGCAAACCCTGAATCAACCTTTCCAATTACCGATATCCATTAACTTTCTATTCTTTTATTTAATCTCTACTGTATTAAATGGACTGCTTTACCTGCCATTGCTTTTACTAAGCGGGCAATATTATTCTTCCTTGCTCGGGAATATTAGCTCAACTTTGTTATTTTCCTTACCCTTTTATTATCTGATTTTTGCTGCCTATCAGGCCAGTCCTACGGAAACCCTGATCCTGGTACCTGCTTTCCTTTATCTGATCAAAAAACTGTTACAACCCACTTTGCCTACAACTCAGCCTGAAGTTCTGGATAATAATGTACTCCTTTATTCACGAAAACACTTATTCTATACTCTGGCCCAATTAGCCCAGAAGAAGCAGTCTTCCCACTGGATTACCCTGCTGGAATTGCCGGACTACAGGGATATTGAAGAAATCCACGGCAGTCTAGCCGCTGAAGATGGATTGCGCCAGTTTGTCCGCTCCCTGTATAAGTCCAATACCAGAATAACTGTCTACCGCTATACCAGCAATCAGCTGGCTATTTTGAGTATGGACCAAATAAAACAACCAGCTGCTGAGCCTCCTTGTCTGGTAGCCACGTTAGCTTTCACTCCCGCTTTGATTTCAGTAGAGGAAATTCTGGATCAGCTGGAACAAAAGCTGGGGGAGTTGCGTCAGGAATATCAGCAGGAAAAAGAAAAACAATTGCAACAGTCCATTCGCCTGGCCACTATTGGCCAGCTGGCCGCCGGTATTGCCCATGAAATCCGTAATCCTCTGACCACTGTCAGCGGCTTTTTGCAGTTACTGGAATGGGGCAGGGAATTACCTGCTGATACGATTAAGATGATGGAGGAAGAACTAGACCGCGTTAACCAGCTGGTTACAGGGTTACTTTATTTATCCAATCCATCCCTGGAACATAAACAAAGGGAAAAGCTGAATTTGAATGAGCTAGTGACCTCAACAGTAGAACTGGTTAAGCCGGAACTTTTACTGCGGGAAATCGAATTGAAAATAGAACTGGATCCCGGTCTGCCTGAGCTTTATCTAAATGCTGCCCAAATTCGGCAGCTGCTTATCAATTTGCTGCAAAATAGCTACCTGGCTGTGGAAAGTAAAGGCTGGATTAAAGTGAAAACCGGTCAGGACCAGGCCCATGTTTTTCTGACCGTACAGGATAGCGGACCTGGCATTGAGCCTGATAAGCGGGAGCTGGTTTTCCAGCCATTCTTTACAACCAGGCCCAATGCGATTGGACTGGGCCTGACTATTTGCCAGCAAATTGCCGCCAATCATAATGGTCAACTGGAACTGGCATCTGAAAGTGACTACACTACATTTATCCTTAAGTTGCCACTGTTTTTAAACATTGTTAGCTAGTGGAGGCTATTTAGCGATGAAATTAGCCTGGTATGCCAAGTTGTATATTTATTTAGTTTTTTGTTGTAGCTTAATTGAATTTTCACTGCCAGCGCAGTAAAAAATTTAGAACCTGATGGAGGCAATTTTTTATGAAATTGGCCTGGCATGCGAAGGTATATATTTTCTCGGTCTTCCTTCTTAGTTTGTTCACCATTTTCTATAATTTATACCTATTTCCACCTTCTTTTGATTATCTCTTCTTGTTGTTGCTTTCCTCCGCGCTGTTAACTGTTTATGTTGGAAATATTCTACTAAAATATACTTTTAATTTCGTTAGTACCTTATATCCAATCATTTACTTTCATTATGGCATTAGCAACTTATTAATTACAGTTTTATTAGAATCACTTTTTGAAAGTATTCACAATAGGAAACCGGCTGACAAGGCAATATATAATATTGGTCAAATCATCTTAACTTGCTGGTTAACCCATTTTATCTACCTTAATAGTCAAAAATTTCTTCCGCAAACCCAAACAGTGCATTTTTTGATTTTTCTTTTGCTCTTTATGACCATTAATGCCATCTTCGTTTTTTCAATATTGGTTTTGGCAGATATTTTTAATAAAACTATAATTCATGAAATAATATCAATTTATTTAATTGGTTTACCAGTCTATATTATTATTTTTAATGCATTTAATGCCAGCCCAGTACTTACAGCTATTTTAGTGCCTACTGTCCTTTTTTTCATTAAAAAATATATTATTAATAAGTTAATAAACAATTTCGAAAATGACCTGCTTGAAAATGAATCTCACATCTATTCACGGCAATACATTTTCAGCTACCTTAATCAAGAAAATAATCTAACTTTTCCTTTATGGCTGACACTTATTGAATATACCCAACATGCCGAATTTAAAAATATAAGTGATTTCGCTATTTATCTGCGCAACCTGTGTGGTCCCCAGCTCTTTTGCCGTTATACAACTAATCGTATTTTAATTATCAGTCATTCCCCTTTATCAGAACGGCTGCATGCAGCTCAGATTCCTTTCACTAATGTAAAAATTGAAAACAACAGTTTTAATCTTGAATCCCTTTTAACTGATCTTGAACAAAAACTAAACCAGGTTACCAGAAAATCCGCCAAACAACGGGAAATTGCTCTCAGCAATTCAGTGCGCCTGGCCACCATCGGGCAGCTGGCTGCTGGTCTGGCCCATGAAATTCGCAACCCCCTTACTGCTGTTAAAGGCTTTCTACAGCTTTATAGCCTGGGCAACAAACTGGATACTGAAACTATACAGCTAATGAAAACCGAACTCAATCGTATCAACCAGCTGGTCACTGACCTGCTTTATCTTTCCGCTCCTCTCACTGAGCCAAAAAATAAAGAGCAGCATGACCTCAACCAGCTGGTCTGTGAGGTAGCTGAGTTGCTTAAGCCGGAACTCAAGACAGGTGTCCAGTTGAAATTACAGCTTGCTACCCTGCCGCCGGTAGCCATGGACCGCAACCAGATCAAACAGGTTATTCTCAACCTGGTTCAGAATGCCCTTCATGCCGTTTCTAACAGCCAGGGCGAAGTGCTTCTGGAAACTGTTCGGAACGGTCCACAGGTTATAGTGCGGGTAAGGGACAACGGTCCTGGTATTCCTCCTGACTTGCAGGAGCGCATTTTTGACCCTTTCTATACCACCAAAGAATACGGTACCGGTCTGGGACTCACCATCTGTCGCCAGCTGATAAATGCTCATGGCGGTCAAATCCGGATAGATAGCCATCCTGGCCGGACGCTGGTGGAATTTACTCTCCCTCTAAGCTGAAAAGGCTCCTCCTGCATAGCAGGAAGAGCCTTTTTTATAAGTGAACCACCTGTTCCTGTTGTAGAGAAGCAAAGCAGGCTTCCAGTAAGCGAGCCTGTTCGATCAGCCGGGACATTTCAGCCCCGTCATTGTCCTCTGTTCGCAAGTTAGCATGATAAACCTGTAGCTGCAACAGATAGGGATCGCCTTGATAGACTTCCTCTTGTTGTTTGCCCCCGGCATCAGTGAACAGGATGATACCCTGGCCGCCGGCTTTATCGGGGCGAAAGGCCCGGGGTAACGTGATCGTTCCCCGTTCGCCGAAAATCTCACAATAATCGCTAAAGGGCTGTTGAAAGCTGAATTGTAATTGGGCTAGAATACCCTTTTCCAGCTTCAAATTGACAGCCGCTGCTATGTCTATTTTGTACTCAGGGTGAAAGACTCCAGTGGCATAAATCTCCTCAGGTTTCATCCCGAGTAGGAAATTCAAGGCATCGAGACAATAGCAACCGATATCAAACAGACAGCCTCCGCCCAATTGTGGATCTAAACGGATATTTTTCTTTTCCCAATTCATAAGATAGCTGAAACCAGCGCGAAAGTATTTGACCTCTCCAATCACACCCTGGGCCAGAAGCATCTTTACCCTCTGAAGCTGCGGATGGTAGCGATACATAAAAGCCTCTGCCAGAAAAACCCCATTCCGTTTACAGACTGAAACCATCTCCTCGGCATCAGCAGCTGTCAAAGCCAGGGGTTTTTCACACAGGATATGTTTTTTCGCTGCTGCGGCCCGAATTACCCACTCTTTATGCAGAGCGTTAGGCAGGGGTATATAGACTGCATCTATTTCGGGGTCCTGCAGTAGTTCCTCATAACTGGAATATACCCTCTTACTGCCCAGCTGCCGGGCCTGTGCCTGCCCTTGTTGACTGGAGCTAGCAACTGCCAGAAGTTCACCATCCTCAGTAACGTGCAAAGCAGGAATGAATTTTTCCCTGGCAATACGGGCCATGCCCAGGATACCCCAGCGAATTCTTTTTATTTTCCTTCCCTCCGTTTCAACACCCGGAATACTGCTGCTCTTATAGCTTCTGCAGTCAAACCATATTTTTGCAGAAGTTCGGCCGGTTGTCCCGACTCGCCAAAAGTATCTTTAATCCCTACCCTTTCCACCGGGACAGGATAATGCTCAGCCAGGGCCTCGGTAATAGCGCTGCCCAGACCACCAATGATACTGTGCTCTTCTGCAGTTACTACCGCTCCTGTCAAGCGGGCAGCCTGAACCACAGCCTCAGCATCCAGCGGCTTAATGGTGGGCACATTGATGACCTGGGCCTCAATACCGTCAGTTGCCAGGTTTTCCGCAGCATTCAGGGCTTCGGCTACCATGATACCACAGGCAAAAATGGTTACATCCCGACCTGGGCGCAGTTCATAGATTTTGCCGATTTCAAAGCGATAGTTATCCGCATTGACCTGAGGTACTGCCGAGCGGCCAAAGCGGAGATAAACCGGGCCCTGATGGACAGCAGCTGCAAATACTGCCTGCTCCGCTTCTATGCCATCAGCAGGTACAATCACTGTCATTCCTGGTAATACCCGCATCAGGGCTATGTCCTCCACCGTCTGGTGGGAACCCCCATCCTCGCCAACGGTGATCCCTGCATGAGTAGCGGCAATCTTAACATTCAACCTGGGATAGGCGATGGAGTTACGAATCTGTTCAAAGGCTCTGCCGGTAGCAAACATAGCGAAAGTACTGGCAAAAGGAATTTTTCCGGCAGCGGCCAGACCGGCGGCAATACCCATGAGATTTTGTTCAGCTATACCAACATTGAAAAAACGTTCCGGAAACACTTTGGCAAAGTCTGCTGTCTTGGTGGATTTAGACAAATCAGCGTCTAGGACCACTACCGCAGGATTCTGGGCTCCCAGCTGGGCCAGCGCTTTCCCATAAGCTTCTCTCGTTGCAATTTTACTCATCTGTCTTCCTCCTCATCAAGCCAATTCAGCCAGTGCTGCTTCAACTTGTTCCGGTTTGGGAGCAGTACCATGCCAGCCTACCTGGTTTTCCATGAAGGAAACCCCTTTACCCTTAATGGTTCTGGCTATGATAATTGTCGGCTGCCCCTTGGTCTGCCGGGCCTGAGCCAGGGCCTCAATTATGGCCGTAATATCATGGCCATCAATCTCCAGGACGTGCCAGCCAAAAGCCCGCCACTTCTCGGCAACTGGTTCGGAATTCATCACTTCGCAGCAGGGCCCATCTATCTGCAGACCGTTATAGTCCAGAATAGCGCACAAATTATCCAGCTTATAATGAGCAGCAGCCATGGCCGCTTCCCAGACCTGTCCTTCCTGGATTTCTCCGTCACCTAGCAGGGCATAGACCCGCCAGGCAGCCTGATCCATTCTTGCCGCCAGAGCCATGCCTACGCTGACTGAAAGTCCCTGTCCCAGAGAGCCAGTAGACATTTCTACTCCGGGCAGTTTTTTCATATCAGGGTGACCCTGTAAACGGGAATTAATGCGACGCAGGGTTAACAGCTCTTCTTTGGGGAAGAAGCCCTTTTCCGCCAGAGCCGCATAGAGAACCGGGGCAGCGTGGCCTTTACACAGTACAAACCTGTCTCGTTCTGGCCAGTGAGGTTGGGCCGGGTCTACCCGCATTTCATGGAAATAAAGGGTAGCCACGATATCCGCAGCCGAAAGGGAGCCGCCGGGGTGTCCGGACTGGGCCGCTCCGATCATACGGATTATTTGACGGCGCATTTCTTTGGCTTTTTCCGCTATCAACCTGACATCTGCCTCTACCATTGTCATCATGCAAAGCCCTCCATTAGTTGAATTTTTTAAATCCTTCGCCCAGAACTTCGTGTACATCTGTAACAATCACAAATGCCTGCGGGTCAGTTTCATAGACCACCTCTTTCAGCCGGCTGACCTCGGATTGACTGACAACAGATAAAAGGACATGCCGACTGATGCCCGTATAGGCTCCTTTACCAGCCAGAGAAGTTACGCCCCTGTCCAGGCGGGTCATAATGTTGCAGGCAATTTCCTCACTGTGATCTGAAATAATAAAAGCTGCTTTCGCCGAGATTATTCCTTCCTGGACCAGATCAATTACCCGGGCTGCCACAAAAACCGTAATCAGCGCATAAAGGGCTTTTTCTACCCCAAAAACCAGGGTCGCCCCCAGGATAACCAGCCCATCAATAAACAACAGAATCTGCCCCAGCGGTAAACCTACAAATTTATGTAATAAGGCCGCCAGTTCATCGGTACCACCGGTACTGCCCTTGCTGCGAAAAACCAGACCAATCCCCGCCCCGGTTACCACTCCGCCATAAAGGCTGGCCAGAAGCAAATTGCTGGTTGCCGGCTGAAGATAGGGAGTAAGCAAATCAACAAAAATCGGCAGGGTAAGGGCACCCAGGAAGGTGCGGGCAGCAAAACCCCAGCCCAGAGCCAGCGTACTGGCAATAAACAGGGGAATTTCCATGGCCAGCATCGAGCGGCCAACCGGAAAACCAAACAGCTTATTGAGGATAATGGCGATCCCGCTCACACCTCCGGCTGCAATCTGGTTGGGGGCCAAAAACCAGACTATCCCGGCAGCAGTGATCAGAGAGCCCAGCAGGGTGCCCAGGGATTGCCATATGAATTTGCTTTTTCTCCAGGTTGTCAAGTTATCACCTCATTTAATGTTATCCCCCAAAAGGAAAGGGGAAATGCACTTTCCCCTTTCCCCTCTCTCTATTCCTTGCGCTGGCGGGCCTGTTGAATAAGATAAGCACTGATAAATTCATCGATTTCTCCATCCATTACTGCCTCAACATTGCCGATTTCCACATTGGTTCGATGATCTTTAACCAGACGATAGGGTTGAAAAACATAGGAACGAATCTGACTCCCCCAGGCGATATCCTGTTGCTCTCCCCGTAAGGCTGCCAGTTTGGCTTCCTGTTCCTTCAGTTTCAGGTCCAGGAGTTTGGCCTTTAGCATTTTCATTGCCTTGGTGCGGTTGCTGATCTGACTGCGCTCGCTCTGGCACTGTACCACGATGCCAGTCGGAATATGGGTAATTCGCACAGCCGAGTCGGTTTTATTGACATGCTGTCCCCCCGCTCCCCCGGACCGGTAAGTATCGATGCGCAGATCCTCAGGGTTAATTTCAACCTCAACTTCATCTTCCACTTCCGGTATGACATCCACAGAAGCGAAAGAGGTATGCCTGCGCCCGGAGGCATCAAAGGGGGAGATGCGCACCAAGCGGTGCACCCCTTTTTCTGCCTTTAGATAACCATAGGCATGAGGGCCACTGATTTCCAGGGTAGCACTTTTGATCCCCGCTTCATCTCCCGGCAATAAATCCAAAACCTCCACTTTATATCCCCGGTTTTCGGCCCAGCGGGTATACATCCTGAGCAGCATCTGACACCAGTCCTGGGCCTCTGTACCACCGGCACCGGCATGCAGACTGAGCAGAGCATCATTCTGATCATAGGGTCCGGAGAGCAAAACCTCCAGCTCTTTCTTTTCCACCGCCCGGGTCAGCTGCCGGACAGCCTGGGCTACTTCTGCCTCCATCTCTTCCAGGTCTTCTTCCGTTGCCAGCTGGTAGAGGGTCCAGGCATCTTCCCATTCCCGGTATAAGTCCTGGAATTCCCGAATTTGTTCCTGTAAGGAAGTAATCTGTTGCATCAGTTTTTGCGCTTCCTCCGGCTGGTCCCAGAAATCCGGAGCCATTGTTTTCGGTTCCAGTTCCTTCAAACGAGCTTCTTTACCAGCCAGGTCAAAGAGAAACCCTCATTTCTTCCAGTCTTTCCTGCAATTCTTCCAGTGGGCGCTTCCAGTCACCCAGCATGTTATGCACTCCTTCCACAGCAGCGTTTGTATTTTTTGCCACTGCCACAGGGGCAGGGATCATTGCGGCCTACTGTCTTTTCACCTCTTACCGGTGCTTTGGGCTGGTCCTGGTAGAGATTTTCCTGGACATCCTGGCGTTCCTCCGGTTCCTCTACCACAGTAAGGCGATAAACATAGCGAACCACATCTTCTTTAATGCTTTCAATCATGTTCTGGAACATTTCATAGCCTTCAAACTTGTACTCAACCAGCGGGTCTTTTTGACCATAGGCTCTGAGACCAATGCCCTGGCGCAGCTGGTCCATGGCATCCAGGTGGTCCATCCATTTTTCGTCTACAACCCGCAGCATGATAATGCGTTCCAGCTCCCGCATGGTTTCCTGACCCAATGCCTTTTCCTTGTTTTCATAATAAGCCAGGGCCGCTTCCAGGAGCTGGCGGCGGATTTCTTCTCGCCCAACATCCTGCAGAGCTTCCACAGTCAGATTATGCTCTGGCAGATAGAATTGCTCACTGTAGCGTAACAACCCGGCCAGATCCCACTCTTCCGGATGGACACCGGCATTGCAGTAGATATCCAGGGCCCGGTCGATCAGGTCCTCCACCATACCCAGCACGGTTTCCCGCAGGTTCTCGCCATAAAGGACCCGACGCCGCTGCTCATAAATCACTTCCCGCTGCTGGTTCATAACATCATCATATTCCAGCACGTGTTTGCGAATTTCAAAGTTACGGGCTTCCACCCGCTTCTGAGCTGTTTCCAGGGAACGAGTGACCAGAGGATGTTCGATAGGTACATCTTCTTCCATGCCCAGCTTGTCCATTAACCCGGCTATATTATCTGAACCGAATTTACGCATTAAGTCATCTTCCAGAGACAGATAGAAGCGGCTGCTCCCCGGGTCTCCCTGCCGGCCAGCCCGTCCCCGCAGCTGGTTATCGATTCGGCGGCTCTCATGCCTTTCTGTCCCGATAATATGCAGGCCACCTAACGCCACTACCTTTTCCTGTTCGGCATCGGTTTCCCGTTTGGCTTCCTCATACAGCCTTAAGAAATGCTCTCTGGCCTCCAGCACTTCGGGAATATTGGGCGGCACCTTTTCCGCTGCCAGATGGACGATTCTTTCATCATAACCCATTTGCCGCAGGCGCTGTTTAGCCAGAAACTCCGGGTTACCCCCCAGCAAAATGTCGGTACCCCGACCAGCCATATTGGTTGCAATCGTTACCGCCCCCAAACGACCGGCCTGAGCTACTATCTCTGCCTCTTTTTCATGGTATTTGGCATTCAGCACCTGATGCGGTACTCCGCGCTTGCGCAGCATCTCACTCAGCATTTCCGATTTTTCGATGGAAGTAGTACCAACCAGAACTGGCTGTCCGGTACGGTGGCGTTCCACTATTTCCTCAACAACAGCCTTGTATTTGGCCTTTTCAGTTTTAAAAATCAAATCCGGCAAATCCACCCGGCGGTTGGGCCGGTTGGTGGGTATGACCACTACATCCAGGTTGTAGATCTTGCGGAATTCCATTTCTTCCGTTGCCGCTGTACCGGTCATACCCGCCAGCTTTTTGTACATGCGGAAATAGTTCTGGAAGGTAATGGTAGCCAGTGTCTGGCTTTCTCGCTCTATTTTTACCCCTTCCTTGGCCTCAATGGCCTGGTGCAGGCCATCACTGTAGCGGCGGCCAAACATCAGGCGCCCGGTAAATTCATCCACGATGATGACTTCCCCATCTTTTACCACATAATCCCGATCCCGCTTCATCAAGGCCTTGGCCTTGACGGCATTGTGCAGGTGGTGGGTTAACTCCGTATGGTCATCTTCGTAGAGGTTATCCACTCCCAGCATTTTCTCTACTTTCTCGATGCCCTTTTCCGTCATGGCAATAGTATGAGCCTTCTCATCTACTGTATAGTCTTCATTTTCCACCAGCTTTTCGGCAATGCGGGCAAAAACATAGTAGAGGTCAGTTGCCTTGTCCCCGGCCCCGGAAATGATCAGGGGCGTCCTGGCCTCATCGATGAGGATAGAGTCCACCTCATCCACTATGGCATAATTCAAGGGCCGCTGTACCATATGGTCAGCCTGCATAACCATATTATCCCTTAGATAGTCAAAACCGAATTCATTATTGGTACCATAAGTAATATCCGCAGCATAGGCTCGCTTCCGTTCGGCATAATCCAGGCCGTGAACAATCAAACCCACTTCCAATCCCAGGAAACGATAAACCTGACCCATCCATTCCGAGTCCCGCCTGGCCAGATAGTCGTTTACAGTGACTACATGAACCCCCTTGCCCTCCAGGGCATTGAGATAGGCAGGTAAAGTAGCAACCAGGGTTTTTCCTTCCCCGGTTCGCATCTCCGCAATCTTCCCTTGATGCAATACCATACCGCCGATAAGCTGCACATCAAAATGGCGCATCCCCAGAACCCGTTTGGACGCTTCGCGAACAACCGCAAAAGCCTCTGGTAAAAGGTCATCCAGACTGGCCCCACTGGCCAGCCGTTGCTTAAATTCACCAGTCCTGGCCGCCAGTTCTTGATCAGACAGTTTTTCCATTTCCGGCTCCAAACCGTTAATTACATCCACCACTTTGCGCAATTTCTTAATCTCTCTGGCATTATCGTCTAGTAAGTTTTTTAAAAAATTTAATACCACTCCGTTTGCCCCCTTATAATAACGAAGGAACCCACAAGGGTCCCTTTTGCCTGAACTCTTGCAATATATAATTTTATCATTACCTCAGGATTGGCGCAACTTTCAGCTGCTTTTTTTCCGGCCACTGCCCACCATTCCTTCAGCAATAATCCAGAAAAGACCTACCGCCAGCAAGACGTCACCAATGCTGAAAACTTCATTCAATCCGGGAATATAAAAAATGTCTCCCAGAAAAGGCAGGGCATCATCTACCTGCAACAGACGGTGGGTACCATCTTCATAGAGGGCCAGCCTCTCCTTGACATGGGCCGGTAAAAAGCGGCCACTGACCGGCATATAACCACCATTAAACAGAATCACCAGGAAGTTAAGAAACAAGCCCAGTCCCAGGATTCTGACCCCAATCAAATGCCGGTTAAGATAGAGCCAGTAGAAAAGAAAAAAATAACTGACCACATGGACCCAGCCCCCCCAGAGAATAACTGGATAAAATCGGGCCCGGGCCAGAATATCCAGCAGAAATTGCAGGGCGAAGGCAATCACCACCAGCATCAATCCCCGTAATTCCAGTTCACCCAGTCTGGCCAGGCTGCCCCGGCGCAGCCAGCCAAAAATCAAGGCAGCCACCAGTGCCATCCAGAACACTTTTATTCCTCCCTCCACCACCCGGAAATAATCAGGTCCACCAGTTCGGGGTCAATCAGCTTGCCTTTCTCCGAGGCGAGGATTTGTTTAATTTCCTCTTTGTTCTTACCCTGAACTAACAATGTATCTACAAAATCAGCTACATGCAAGATGCGTGCAGCTAATTCAATTTTCTCTCCCTGTAAACCAAAGAAACAGTTAGCCCCATCATAGCGCAGATGGTGCATCCCTACCCAGCGGCTGACATCAACCAGAAAAGGAATGCGCTCCAGTATGCGCTGGCCCGCCAGGGCATGGGCATCCTGATCCAGCTCATCGCCTTTTAGAACCAGTTTACCGATATCGTGGTAGAGAGCAGCCCTCCATAGCTTTTTGCGCTCCGGTTCTGTCATTCCCTTTTGTAAAGCCAGCCAGTCCGCCAGTTGAGCGACCCGCTGGTTATGGCCTTCCTTGCCGTCTACTGTGCGCTCGGTTATAGATGCCAGTACTTCCAGGGTCTGCAGCAACTGAACTTTCATGCGCCGGTAGCTGTAATAGGCATAGCCAGCCAGTGCGAGAGGAATTAGATAAAAACTAAGAAGCATCACCCCTTGTGTGATGCTGGTTTGCCATTTAACTGAGAGTAGAGCAATTGCAAGAAAACTGAATGACATTAAAAGCAAAGTTTCTCTATTTTTCGACAACAGATACCATAGAAAAAAGCCCTTCCCGTTGGCTTGGGACGGCTTTCTGCCTGATTGCATATAGCCTTACTCTCCTTGTTTCGCATTTAGCTCACTCCACTGTAAGGCTTTCTATGTACCGCATCTCAATTTATGTAAATGTCTATTCTTCCGCTTGTGCTGCTGCTATTTCACCCCTGGCTGCACCGGTTTCTATTTCCGTTAGTATTTGTTTTTCCCACTTCGGGGCTAACCGCTTTTCCCAGGCCTGCACAAATGCCTGAACCACCTGGCTGTCCAGTTCAGCACCACCGCATTTTTGCAGTTCCTGAATGGCCTCCCGGGGAGACCGTCCAGCCCGATAGACCCGGTTAGAAGTCATGGCATCAAAGCAATCTGCCACTGCAATGATTCTGGCACCCATGGGAATTTCCTCACCTTTTAGTCCATCAGGATAGCCGGAGCCATCCATGCGTTCATGGTAGTGGCGGACCATAAGATAAGCATCTCCCAGATTTTTGACCTGTTTGATAATCTCTGCCCCTACTACGGCGTGGTCCTTGATGCGATTATATTCCTGGGGGCTAAGACGGGTGCTTTTGTTAAGGATAACATCAGGAATGGCAATTTTGCCAATATCATGGAGCAAAGCCATATAGCGCAAAGTCTCAATTTTATGTTCCGGCCAATCCAGTTCCCGGGCGGTTTCCACTGCAAATTCAGCTACTCGCTCGGAATGTCCTTTGGTATAGAGATCCTTGGCCTCAATAGCGGTAACCAGGGCCTGGACTGTGTCCAGGTACATTTGCCGGGTGTCCATGTAGAGTTTGAAGGAATGACGGGCCAGCATGAGGGGCAGGATGAAAAGAATTATCCCCACTGCCCCCCATGTTTCATAGATCTTGGCCATTAATATCCCCATAGGTGTAAGGGCTATAAAATTAGGTGCCACCCATTTAAAATTCAACATCCATATACCATATGGTTTCGCATTTTGGCTTAATGCTAAAACTATCGTAACCAGCGATAAATTGATAATAACATGACAAAAAGCAGCAATTATTGTCGCATATACTGCACCAAGCTTAATTAATCCAATTTTAATAATGCCTGAGAATGTTATTGAAATTATTAATTGACTAAAGTTAAAAAAAGTCTTAATTATTTTTTTGTTCTTTGATTTGAGGTGAATCAAGCATTCGCCTATAAAAACGGTAAAAATAGCAACGGGTAAATCAAATAAATATAAAATAGCAACAGTAAGAGCTATACTTACAGATACACTGCCACCTCTAGGCAAATGTACCGGAAACAACTCAATTATGAAATAAATCAGAGAAAAAATAATAGTATTAATTATTGTTTTCTGGTTGAAATTGATGCTATTAAGTGTATATAAAAGAATGACACCCGTTACTATACTCAAAATTACCACATACCAGTTTAAAAGCTTCGCTTTTATAGGCTCTTGCATAAACTCACCTCAATCGGTTCTAAAGAGTTACCATCTCGCGTTTGCCCCACCTACCAGTACAACAGCGATCAGAGCCAATACAACTTTCAGTACTTTTTGCATCGCGGTACACCTCCTTCTCATTTTTATTTCAGGTGACCGCTCCTCTCACTCTCATTTATGCCATGTCTCCCTGGATCGGGAAACCAATGGCCCGTTTAGGGTTTAACCAGTAATGACAGCCGCCGGTTTACGGCATTGAGGGTAGCCTTTACCACAGTCTCCCACTCATCAACCCTGACGTAGGCGGAACCAATCAAGGCCTCTTCCTCTTCCGGGGTAACCAGGGTCACAGCTACCACTGCGGCTTGCTTGCGTCCCAGATGAATGATGGCTACATCATCCACCGCGAAGGTGCAATTGCCGCGCAGATAGCGCTCCAGCGCATCCAGAGTGGCCTGAGCCACCAGGCGCAGTTTATTGTTATAGGCTCCCGGGCCCTGGGCTCGACCAAACATGGTATCATCACCGAGCTGAAGTTCCACTTCCGCCTTGGCTTGTACCCCTTCAGTAAACAGCTCAGCCCGTATCAGTTTGGGGCGAACCTCGGTGACGGGAATCTCTTCTTCATTAGCCATTTGAGCTACGGAAATTTTCTTGTGGTCCAGAGCCACGCCAAACTGGGCCATCACCGCCGATTCTATATCCCGCACCAGTTGCTTGGGGCTGCGGTTTTGCTTGGCCAGAACATGGACTTCCTGAACTTCACCGTATTCATTGGAAACTATTTTAGCAGAAACTACATCCTTTATCTGGCGAATAATAGCTTCAAATTCTCTGATCATTTCCGGAGTTACACCCATTTTCTATCATCCGTCCTCTCCTGGTATTCTCGCTCACTCTCGATTAGTGTAATATTTTCTACAAAATTTCAATTTTTCCTGCTTGTTAATTCAAAAAATACAACTTTTTTAAAAAAGGCCAGTCCCTGTGGACCGGCCTATTTTCATACTGCCAAAACTTTAAAATTCAGGTTCGATCAGACCATATTTGCCATCGCGCCGCCGGTAAACCACATTCACCTCATTGGTATCGGCATTACGGAAAACGTAGAAGGAATGACCTACCAGATTCATTTGCAAAATAGCTTCCTCTACGGGCATGGGTTTAACTGCAAAGCGTTTGGTCTTGACTACACTGTCATCAATATCAGCTGTCTCCACATCAGCTGCCACTGGCTCCAGGGAAGCCAGGTTGCGCAGCTTTTTGCTGAGGCGGGCGCGATATTTTTGAACCTGACGTTCCAGCTTTTCCACCACCAGGTCGATAGAAGCATACATATCATTGCTGGCTTCCTCGCCGCGGATAATCATACCTTCAACGGGAATGGTCACTTCTACCCGGTGCATGTTCTTTTCTACCACCAGAGTTACCTGCACATTCGTTATTTCACCCAGATATTTCTCCAGCTTACCAATCCGCTTTTCCACATAATCTCTAAGTGCGTCCGTTACTTCAATGTTTTTCCCCCGTACAACAAACTTCATAACAGTCACTCCTTTCTCGTCTGTAAGTATAATATTTTCTGTTTGTCCGCTAAAAAATCCTGCTAATTTCAAACAGAAAGTAGAAAATTTTTCTTACAATACTTTGCTGAGAAAAGAGCGAGTCCGTTCCTGACGGGGGTTCTGGAAAATCTCCTCTGGTGTTCCTTCTTCCACGATCCGCCCTTCATCCATGAAAATGACCCGGTCGCCCACTTCCCGGGCAAACCCCATTTCATGGGTAACCACCACCATGGTCATCCCTTCCCGGGCCAGGTCCTTCATTACGTTCAGTACCTCCCCCACCATCTCCGGGTCCAGGGCAGAGGTGGGTTCATCAAACAGCATGACCTTGGGACGCATGGCCAGGGCCCGCGCGATAGCTACCCGTTGCTGCTGCCCGCCGGAAAGCTGGTCCGGATAAGAATCGGCTTTGTCGGAAAGGCCCACTTTAGCCAGCAGTTCCCGGGCGATTTTTTCCGCTTCTGCCTTACTCTGCTTCCGCACCTGTATGGGGGCCAGGGTTATGTTTTGCAGGGCAGTCATATGGGGAAAGAGGTTAAAGCGCTGAAAAACCATGCCCACTTCCTGCCGAATGGCATTGATATTGGCCTTGGAGGTGAGAGGAATATTGTCCACGATAATTTCACCGGAAGTAGCTTCTTCCAGTTTATTGATACAACGTAACATGGTGCTTTTGCCGGAACCGGAAGGACCGATAACCACCACCACTTCCCCCTCCCGGACATGGAGGTTGATGTCCTTTAACACTTCCAGGTCACCGAAGCGTTTATAGAGGTTTTTAATGACGATCACTGACCCTCAACCTCCTTTCCATATAGGCCACCCACCGGGAAATGGTCATAGTCATGATAAGATAGATCACAGCAGCTGCAATATAGATTTCAAAGAACTTGTATTCCCGGCCAGCTACGTTCTTGGCCTGCATCATCAATTCCGGCAAAGCGATGACGGAAACCAGGGATGAGTCCTTGAGCAAAGCTATAAATTCATTGCCCAATGGCGGAATTACCCGTTTAAAAGCCTGAGGAAGGATAACAAAACGCATTGCCTGGCCATAGGACATGCCCAGGGAGCGGGCTGCTTCCATTTGCCCTTTATCAATAGACTGAATACCGGCCCGGAAGATTTCCGCCACATAGGCACCGCTATTGAGGGTAAAGGCAAGAATACCGGAAAGAAAAGGATTAGGAACATATTCCCAGGAAGTTCCCTGGACCAGCTGGGGTATACCGTAATGGATGATCAAGATCTGTACCAGCAAGGGAGTTCCGCGGAAAAAGTCCACATAGGCAGCAGCTCCCCAGGACAGGACCCGCCAGTGAGACAGGCGACAGAGGGCCAGGAACAGGCCCAGGAAAGTGCCGAGGAACACTGAAACAATGGTCAATTCCAGCGTCAACCAGGTGCCCTGCAGCAAAACCGGCAGGTTACGCAGGGCAATGCCAAAATCCAAATCCAGCATACTTTTTCCTCCATCGATGAAAAAAGCAGGGAAATCCCTGCTTTTTATTTATTTTTAAACGCCAAAGTATTTTTTATACAGTTCGTCATATTTGCCGCTTTCTTTTACCTTCTTCAAACCTTCGTTGATTTTGTTCAACAGCTCGGTATTTTCCTTTTTAACCGCAATACCATAGTTGTCTTCCTGCGGAAATTTGGGGTCAAAGTAAGTCACTTTAGCATTGGGGTTCTTTTTGATGAACTCCAGCACCACCGGGCTATCAGCCACTACAGCCTCAACCCCGCCATTAACCAGCTCAGTCAAAGCGGCCGGGGTAGTATCAAAAGTACGGATATCAGCCTTGTTCACACCGGGAATTTTTTCAGCAGCAAAATGACCGGTGGTATTGAGCTGAACCCCGATTTTCTTACCTACCAGGTCTTCAGGCTTGCTGTAAGGAGCACCTTCCTTGATGGCGATATATTGAACAGCCTTGAAATAAGGCTCGGAAAAGGAAACTTCCCTGGCTCTTTCCTCGGTAATGGTCATAGCTGAAATGACAGCATCAACACTACCACTCTTGAGACCAGGAATCAGGCCATCCCAGCCTATGTTTTTCATTTCCACTTCCAGACCAGCGGCTTCACCAATGGCCTGCATTAATTCGGCATCAAAACCGACGATTTTGCCAGTACCTTCTTCTACATATTCGAAGGGAGCATAAGCTGCGTCGGTACCGACAACAATTTTCTGCTTGCCACCTTCATTTCCCTGTTTTTTCTCCTCGGCAGCCTGTCCGCCGCCACAACCGGCCAGAGTCAGCACCAGGCTGGCTGCAAGCAACATGGAAGCCAGCTTTTTGTAAAATACCATGTTATCAGTCCTCCAAAGCCTTGTATTTATTCTGTACGTTTTATAATTATACATCTGCCGTGCACAAAAATCAATAAAATTTTATGTTTATTCATCCCAAAAAGACAACCTTTGACCCTGCAATTATTGCCAGTAAGCGAAAAATACCAGCAAATTCCACGAAGTGTGCGCCAACCAGGGGTAAAAAATCGCCCTTTCCCTGTAAAAAAGCCAGAACAGGACCATCCCAGCCAGGGTAAAAGGCAAAAGCAACCAGCCACCACCATGAAAAGCGGCAAAAATCAGCCCATTCCCACAGGCTGCCGGCCAGAATGAGAACCGGTTTAGCAAAAAATTGCCCAGCAGACCGCGAAAGAAAATTTCTTCCACCAGTGGTCCCAGGCCAATCAAAGCCAGTGCTGGCCAGTACCAGTTTGTACTCAATCCCAGTTGTTCCACTGCTTGCTGGCGAGGAAAATAGGGAGCCAGCCAGAGCATCCCCTGGCCAATGAGTAAACCGCTTAATACCGCAATCATTCCCAGTTTAGCCCTGAAACCCTGAGTGGGAAAAAATTTTATTCTTTTTTTGCTGATAAGCTGCAATATAATTAAAAAAAACAGCCATAATATTTGTTGGTTAAACATTTCCTGCCAGTAATTTTTCATCTTACTATCCCTTCCTTCAGCTTCCTCCTGACTGCAGACATAATGGACTTTGAGCGGGGCAATACTAAATAAAGCTTAAGAATGGCAAATTTGCAGCAAAGGAGGATGCGGGGTGACTACCATCGATTGGTTGATTTTTTTCACCGGCCTGCTGGCTCTAGTGGCTCTTTTGTATTATCTTTTCATCCCAACCTGGCCCAGGCCAGCGCCCAAACCTGAACGGCAGGACCAGGAGTTCGCCAGTGAACTGGCCCCAGCCTTCCCGGTCAAAGAAATTGTAACAGATTTGCCCACCTATTACCAGGGAGATAATCGGCTAGTAGCCGTTGCCCGCGACCCGGAAACTATTTTTGTCTACTGGCAGCTGGATCCGGTTTACCTGGAAAGCCTGGAGGCGGAATTACCAGCCCTGAAAAGCGGCATAACCCAGCTTCGTCTTTATCGATATGATGAAACTACCGGGCAATGGCTGCTGGAAGATAGTAAAAACCTGACCAGTTTTGTGACCAGTTTTTATTTCCATCTGGCCCGCCCCGATGCCAGATATAAGGTGGAGTTAGGGCGCTTGCTCAACAATCAACTCTTTTATTGCTTGCTGGTTAGCAATGAAGTAGTTACACCCAGAGCTTATTTTTCAGCTCTGATTGATGAGAACTGGCCCCCCTTGCTGCCTTTATATCAGCAATTACCGCAGAAAGAAAGGATGATTGGCTCCTATGTCCATTTCACAATTGCCCCAGATGTATGAGGAGAACCGTCTGGTCCTGTTAACCCGGGATCCCTGGTGGCTGTTTGCCTACTGGGACCTGCGCCATCCTATCGGGCCGCCTGATTTGCCCCGGTTTATTCGCCTTTATCGCGGGGGCTTGAACGGCCCCCATTTTGATTATCCGGTACATCCCATGGCCAACAATTATTACCTGCGGGTTCCGGCCGCTAACTCCACATATGTCGCCCAGCTGGGGCATCTGGAACAGGGGCAGTTTGTACCCTGGCTTACCTCCAATCCCGCCCTGACCCCGCGGGCAGAAGCCTCCGGTCGCTGGGATCCCGACTGGCCCCCTCTGGGCGTAGGGCCGGAAATTAAAGCCGGTACAGCTTCAGGCTGGGGAACTTCTCCCGGTTTCTGGAAAGCAGGTGAAAAACATGCCTAAAGGCTATTTGGCTTTAGTGTTACATGCCCATTTACCCTATGTCCGGCATCCGGAAGATCCTGATGCTCTGGAAGAACGCTGGCTGTTTGAAGGCATCACTGAAACTTATATACCTTTACTGGCCAAATTTGAAAAACTGGTGGAGGATGGGGTGGATTTTCGGCTGACCATGTCTTTCAGCCCCACCCTGACCTCCATGCTCCTGGATCCTCTGTTGCAAGAAAGGTATTATGTTTATTTAAGCAAATTAAGAGAGCTTATCTACAAAGAACTGGACCGTACCTATGGCGATCCTCGTTTCCATCGCCTGGCTCAGATGTATCATTATCTGGTTAACCAGTGTTTTTATTATTTCTTTGAAAAATATGCCGGCAATTTATTAACCGGCTATCGTCGCTTACAGGAAGCCGGACGATTGGAATTGATCACCTGTGGTGCTACCCATGCCTATTTCCCTTTAAATGGTTTGACCCGTCAGGCTGTACGGGCTCAGGTGGCTCTGGCCGTAGAAAACCACTGGCGGGTGTTTGGCAGTCAACCCCAGGGGATGTGGTTGCCAGAGTGTGCCTATCATCCCGGAGATGATGAATTTCTGGCGGAATTCGGCATTAGATACTTTTTCCTGGATACCCATGGTGTATTGTTTGCTTCCACCCGACCCCGTTACGGGGTCTATGCTCCCATTGTTACTCCCGCCGGGGTAGCAGCTTTCGGACGGGATGTGGAATCTTCCAAACAGGTCTGGAGTGCCGATGAAGGTTATCCCGGCGATTTCGATTACCGGGAATTCTACCGGGACATCGGTTATGATTTGGATTATGACTATATCAAGGACTATATTCACCCCTCCGGTATCCGCTTACATACCGGCATCAAATATTACCGGATTACGGGCAAGAAGAGCGAA
The DNA here is from genome assembly GCF_002049255.1 of Carboxydocella sp. ULO1. Classification (NCBI taxonomy): domain Bacteria; kingdom Bacillati; phylum Bacillota; class Clostridia; order Eubacteriales; family Clostridiales Family XVI. Incertae Sedis; genus Carboxydocella; species Carboxydocella sp. ULO1. Next base: position 90,878 of record NZ_BDLQ01000076.1, read on the forward strand.
TGGAAAGAACCCTATGTGCCCGAGTGGGCTACAGAAAAGGCAGCCATCCACGCCGGCAACTTCATGTTCAACCGGGAACGCCAGGTTGAATACCTGGCGTCCCTGATGGACCGTAAACCCATTGTGGTAGCTCCCTATGATGCGGAATTGTTCGGTCACTGGTGGTTTGAAGGGCCTCAGTTCCTGGATTTTCTCTTGCGTAAAATCCATTATGATTCCAAAATCCTGAAAACTGCTACCCCTTCTGACTATCTGGCCGAATATCCCCGTAATCAGGTTACCGAACCCTGCATCTCTTCCTGGGGCCATAAAGGATACCATGAAGTGTGGCTGGAAGGCAGTAATGACTGGATTTATCGGCATTTACACAAAGCCGCCGAACGGATGACCGAATTGGCCCGCCGGTTTACTAATCCTACGGCAGAACAGGAACGGGCCCTCAACCAGGCCGCTCGTGAACTCTTACTGGCTCAGGCCAGTGACTGGGCCTTTATTATGAAAACAGGCACCATGGTGAATTATGCCATCAGACGTACCAAAAATCATATCCATAATTTCACCAGACTTTATGAACAATTGTTGCAAAACCAGCTGGATCTCCACTGGCTTCAAGAACTGGAAATTAATAACAATCTTTTCCCCTGGCTCAATTACCGCATTTATGCCTGGGAAGCTCCTCCTCAAAAAGCGAGGGCGTCGGTTTAACCGACACCCTCGCTTTCTTTCTGGATTTCCGTAATTTTTTGCAGCAACTGCTCAGTCAGGCTTTCTGCTATTTCCATGTCAGGTCCTTCCGCATAAATACGGCAAACGGGTTCCTCCGAATCGGGCAAAACCAGGGCCCAGGCGCCATTGTCCCAGAGCTTGATGCCATCCAGCAACTCCAGCTCCCGATCCTGCAATTCTTCCATCAAGCGACGCATGACCAGGCCCTTGGCTTCCCAGGGACAGGCTGTGGATTTAGCAACCCAGTTAAAGTCAGGCATCTCCTGTAACAGCCTTTCCAGCCCTTGCTCTTCCGCCTGCCTGAGCAGAACCAGCAGGGTATAGAGATCATCGGCCAGCAGGTAGAACCCCTCTTCATCCTGCGCCCACTGATTCTGAATCAGGCCGGGATTAGTCTTGACCGGCTGAATCACCGCCCCCCGCTCTTGCAGGCGGCGGGCCAGGGCCTGGGGCCAGTGAACAGGATAGGGAATAACAGCTTGCTCTTTCCTTTGGGCATAGAGCCAGGTTTTCAGTATCTGAACCTGAGCGGGAGCCAAATACATTCCCCCGGGAAGAACCAGGGACAAGCGTTCCCCTTCTTCCCCAAACCAGAGCCCCAGGTCCAATCTTTCTGTTTGTACCAGACTGATCAGCTGTTCCAGCTGCTGTTCCCCGTCCTGGAGATAGATGAGACGAAAACCGGTATCCTGAAAGATCCGGGGTAAAATCTGGGCCAGAGCCGGAGTCAGGGCCCCTACCCCAATCCGCCATTGATAATTTTGTCCCCGCGGACGGAAATTGAGCAAAAAGCCGGTATATTCATCCAGGCCACTGGGCAAAGGCATAACCCGCCCCAGATGTCCGGCAGCTGTGCGCCGCATCCCTTCCCGTCCCAGCAGATTTTCCACCTTGCGTTCTTCTGCCGGAGTTAAGCTGGCTCCCTGCTGATTGAGGAGCAAAACCCGGGCCCGGTTGCCCTGCCCGCTGCCCTGAATATGCACCCCGCCACTGGCAGCCAGACTGCGAATCAAGTAGCGGCTGGCACCACCGGTCAGAATGCCGGCATCCCAGACCACCATCCCTGCTCCCAGCAATCCCGCCAGAACAGCATGTTTCAGCATTGCTGCCGCCGGAGAATGGTCAGTGCTGACTAACAGGGCAGTTTCCGGCTGGAATAGAGTGGCAAAAGCAGCCGCCACTTTCACCGCCTGTTCCGGAGTCAGTTCCCGGTTAATTTCTCCCACAATCCCCTCGCGCCCGAAGAGCGTACGGGGCTGGCGTTCTCCCCAGACCAGGTTTTCCCGCAGGCGGGCTCCGCTTTCCACCCGTTTCTGGGGCCAGATTTTTACCCCGGCATCTACATAAACCCGTTCGCCCAGTACCGTACCATCTCCGATCACCGCACCTTGATAAATCCGGCTCCCCTGACCCACCTTGACCTGACGGCAGAGGATAGCCCCGCGGATTTCTGCTCCGGCACCTATATTTACCCCTTCCCAGAGAACAGCCCGTTTAAGGCTGGCTTTGCTGCCGAGATGACAATTGCGGCCAATCACCGTAAAAGGCCCCACATAGGCCTCCGCATCAATAACGGTATCCGCTCCGATAAAAGCCGGCCCTTCCAGATAGGCCCGGGGATGGATTTTTGCCCCTGCCTCAGCCCAGACCCCCGGAGCAACCTGTTGACCGCCCAGTTCCAGCTGTACCCCACCGGCCAGCACGGCATAATGGGCTTCTGCATATTGTTGCAAATTGCCGATATCACACCAGTACCCCGCCAGGATACAGCCGAAGAGCGGTCTCCCTTCCGCCAGCAAGCGGGGAAAGAGATCTTTACTGAAATCAAACTGCTGACCTGCCGGAATATATTGCAATACCCGGGGTTCCAGGATATAGATCCCGGTATTGACCGTATCACTGAAAACCTCACTCCAGCTGGGTTTTTCCAGGAAACGATAAATACTGCCATTTTTATCAGTCATCACTACCCCGTATTCCAGAGGTGTCTGGACCCGGGTCAAAACCAGGGTTGCCCAGGCACCCTTTTGCCGATGAAACTCAATGGCCCGGCTCAGGTCAAAATCCGTCAGCGCATCACCACTGATAACAATAAAAGGTTCATCCAAAAATTCTTCTGCATTTTTGACACTGCCAGCAGTGCCCAGGGGAGTTTCCTCCAGAAAATAGCGCATTTCCACCCCCCAGTCACTGCCATCGCCAAAATATTCCATAATGGCCTCCGGCAGATACTGCAAGGTAACCCCAATCTGACGGATGCCATGTTTTTTCAGGAGATTGACAATGTGTTCCATCACCGGCCGGTTCAGTAAAGGCGTCAGAGGTTTGGGCCGGTCACAGGTTAATGGTCTCAGTCGGGAACCTTCCCCTCCCGCCATAATAATGGCTTTCATAGCCAGACCTCCGTTCTCTATTATTGTTCTGCCAGAATTTCTTCATAAACTGCTACCGTAGTGCGGGCAATTTTGTCCCAGTTATAGATTTCCAGCACCTCCCGGTAGGCCCTTTCTTCCACCTGCCGGGCAAAGGGCGGATCACAGAGAATTTTCAGCACATTATCGGCCAGGGAATCAGGAGAACCTACATAGCATTTCAAACCATTTACGCCATGTTTAATAATTTCCCCCAGTCCACCGGTATCACTGACTACCACTGGCGTCCGGGCCGCCATAGCTTCCAGGGCCACAATACCAAAAGGTTCATACAGGCTGGGAAAAACCGCAACGGAAGCAGAACGGTACAGTTTATTACGGGTCACATCATCGATATAACCGGTAAAATAAATTCTCTCTGTCACGCCCATCTCCCAGGCCTTTTGCCGCAAATAACCTTCCGCCGGCCCTCGACCGGCGATAACGAACTTGGTCTGGGGATGGTAATGGAGAATTTTCGGAATGGCATCCAGCAAGACATGCGCCCCTTTTTCATGCACCAGCCGTCCTACGAAAAAGACGATTTTTTCGGTAGGATGGGCATATCGATTGCGAAAATCCGGTTCAGGTTCGGTCTGAAAATCCTCCGGCCTTACGCCGTTCGGTATGATCCGGATTTTGTCTTCCGGCAGAGAGAATATGTATCTCACCTCATTATGCATATATTGACTGCAAACAATCACCCGCCAGGCTTCATAAGTCAGCCACCACTCCACATCACTGATATAGCGCTGGTTATCATCATGCAGCCCCCAGTTGCGCCCGAATTCAGTGGCATGAATGGTAGCTACCAGTGGAATGTTCTGCGCGTGTTTAATCGCCCGGCTGACATATGCAGTTAACCAGTCATGGCAGTGAACAATATCCCAGGGGGCTGATTGGCTATCCCGCAAAGTCATGGTGAATTCCAGCATGGCCAGGTTCAACTGCAAAATCCAGGTGCGAAAATCCGGAGCCCGCAAATGATATGGCTGGACGCGATAAACCTCCACCCCCTCTATATTTTCATAGGCAGGCAGGTTATCTCCCCCGCAGGTGACAACCTGAATTTCATGGCCCTGTTTGGCCGTGGCCAGAGTCAAATCATGCACATGCCGGGCCAGACCGCCTACGCTTTTGGGCGGAAACTCCCAGGAATACATTAATATACGCACTGTCATCCCCCTTTCGTTCTGGATTTACTTGATTAGTTTATCCAGCGGGACGGAAAAATATGATAAAAAAAGGGCATGGTTTACACCATGCGCCCATTGTGAACAATAAAGGACCAGTTATTGCCATTGTTGTTATCCCAGTTATTGGCACTGTCCTTGAAGCAGAAATTAAGCCTGGTCCCTTCGGCCACGGTTATGGTTTTTTCCCAGCCATGGCCGGTAAAATACATGGGATAGTCGGTTACCATCTGCCAGTTGTCATTGGAACCATACCCTACATGCAGGTAGATTTGCTGGGCTCCGCTTTTAGCCAGCAGGCCGTTATACAGGATTGTCACTTCCTGACCAGCCGTAATCGGGGTAGGATCCACAGTCACACCGCCCTGTAGCTGGCTTTCTGCCATCTCCTTCAAGCGGTGATCACTATCGCGGAAATTGGTGTGTTTCATTTCCACCATCATTTCACCTCCTCAGGAGATAACTTCCAGCCGCCAATTGTGGCCATTGTTGTTATCCCAGTTATTGGCCGCATCCCGGAAGCAAAAATTCAATTCATGGACATCCTGGACCTGGATGGTATTTTCCCAGCCCCGGGCAGTCCGCACCATAGGCATGTCCAGGGAATCATGCCAGTCCGGACCATAGCCGGCATGCAAATATACCTGGCTAGCACCGCTATTGGCCAGGAGGCCATTGTAGATAATGGTCACTGAACCCCCGCGGGCTACCGGCAGGGGCCCGGCTACTACACCATTGACCAGGTGCCCTGTGCCCTCAATGGCGATATGATGCACCGTCTTCACCTCCATTAGGCTCGCAAATTGTTGTTGATAGCTACTGACCAGTTGAGGCCATTATTGTTATCCCAGTTATTGGCACTGTCCTTGAAGCAGAAATTGAGGCTGCCGGGATGTTCTACTGACAGCACCTTCTGCCAGCCATTGGCCGTTTTCTGCATGGGGTAATCACAAACATATTCCCATTTATCCCCATAACCCACATGCAAGTACACCTGGTCAGCTCCCGACCGGGCCAGTAAGCCATTGTACTGAATCCGGACCAGATCACCCGCCTTGATAATGTCCGGAGTAACCTCAATTCCCTGTTGTTCAATCCGCATATAAATCACCTCCGGCATTAGTATGATACCAGCAGGGCAAATCTATGCTAAAAAAAATAGCCCTCGGTTTAACCGAGGGCAAAAAACTGGCTATTTTCTTAACCAGCGTTTAATGGCATATTTTACCGTTTCTTTATTCATATCCGCAATGGAGGTAGTCAGGGGAATCTGTTTGGGACAAACCCGCACACAGTTCTGGGAATTACCACAATCCGTAATCCCCCCATCTCCCATAATGGCTTCCAACCGCTCTTCCTTGTTCATTTCCCCGGTCGGATGAGTGTTGAACAAGCGCACCTGGGAGATAGCTGCCGGACCGATGAATTTGGATTTGCTGTTCACCTGGGGACAGGCTTCCATGCAGCAACCACAGGTCATACAGCGGGATAATTCATAGGCCCATTCCTGGGTTTTGGCCGCCAGTTTGGGCCCTGGCCCCAGATCATAGGTACCATCGATAGGAATCCATGCTTTGACTTTTTTCAGATTTTCAAACATGATGCTGCGGTCTACCATCAAATCACGAATCAGGGGAAACTTGGTCAGAGGTCTCAATTCAACAGGCTGTTGTAACTGGTCAATCAAAGCCGAGCAAGCCTGTCTGGGAACCCCGTTTATTAGCATTGTACAGGCCCCGCAAACTTCTTCCAGACAATTGCATTCCCACACTACCGGCGTAGTTTTTTCCCCCTGGGCATTGACGGGATTTTTTTGAATTTCCATCAAGGCGGAAATTACATTCATATTGGGCTTATACGGGATTTTAAACTCTTCCCAGTAGGGTTTGGCCTGGGGACTTTCCTGCCGCCGTACCCGCAGGTGAATGTATTTTTGTTCAGCCATCAGGCCTTCACCTCCGATTTATCCACATCGTATTTGCGCGGCCGGGGCTTGATCAGGGAGACATCCACCGGCTCATATTCCAGCCGTGGCCCAGCGGGAGTATAGAAGGCCTTGGTGGTTTTCAGCCAGTTTTCATCATCCCGGTTGGGAAACTCCGGCTTATAATGGGCACCCCGGCTTTCATTGCGGGCAATAGCCCCTCTGGTAATCACCCGGGCCAGCTGCAGCATACCCCAGAGATGGCGCACAAACATCACACTCTGGTTGGACCAGCGGCCGGTATCCGCCAGATTGATATTCTGGTAGCGCTCCATCAATTCCTGAATTTTGGCATCGGTTTTTTCCATCCGGTCATTATAGCGCACTACCGTGACATTATCGGTCATCCATTTACCCAGCTCTTCATGAAGCAGATAGGGATTTTCCTTGCCATTCATCCGGTAAATGGCTTCCACCTTTTCCTCCTGCCGTTTGCGCTCCTGTTCAAACAGCCTTTCCTCCAGAGCAAAGGCCGACTTGCTCAAACCGCTGGCATAGGCCACTGCTGCCGGTCCCACTATCATGCCACTATAAATAGCAGAAAGCAGGGAGTTGGCACCCAGGCGGTTAGCACCATGGTACTGGTAGTCACATTCCCCGGCAGCAAACAATCCGGGAATATTGGTCATATGATTGTAATCCACCCAGAGCCCGCCCATGGAATAGTGGACACCCGGGAATATCTTCATCGGCACTTTGCGGGGATCTTCCCCAACAAATTTTTCATAGATCTCCAGAATCCCGCCCAGCTTGCGGTCCAGCACTTTAGGATCTATATGGGAAACATCCAGATAAACCATGTTCTGACCATTTATCCCCAGTTTCAAATCCACACAGACATGGAAAATCTCCCGGGTAGCGATATCCCGCGGTACCAGGTTCCCATAGGCCGGATATTTTTCTTCCAGGAAATACCATGGTTTACCATCCTTGTAAGTCCAGACCCGACCGCCTTCACCGCGGGCCGATTCGGACATCAAACGCAATTTATCCTCTCCTGGAATAGCAGTAGGATGGATCTGAATAAACTCCCCGTTGGCATAGCAGGCGCCTTGCATGTAAACTGCCGCCGCCGCCCAGCCGGTATTGATAGTGGAGTTGGTACTCTTGCCAAAGATCATGCCCGGGCCACCGGTGGCCATAATCACCGCTTCACCCCGGAAGGCCCTGATTTCCATGCTAGCCAGGTTCTGGGCGGTAATCCCCCGGCAAATCCCCTGCTCATCCAGCACAATGGAAAGGAAATCCCAGCCCTCATACTTTTGCACCAGACCAGCTGCTTCCCAGCGCCGTACCTGTTCATCACAGGCATAAAGTAATTGCTGGCCGGTGGTCGCTCCAGCAAAAGCGGTACGATGGTGTTTGGTACCACCAAAACGCCGGAAATCCAGATGTCCTTCCGGTGTGCGGTTGAACATTACTCCCATCCGGTCCATCAGATGGATAATTCCAGGTGCCGCTTCACACATTTTCAGCACCGGTGGTTGATTGGCCAGAAAGTCCCCGCCATAAATGGTATCATCAAAATGCTCCCAGGGAGAATCCCCTTCCCCCTTGGTGTTAACGGCACCATTAATCCCCCCCTGGGCACAAACGGAGTGACTGCGTTTTACCGGTACCAGAGAGAAAAGATCAACCTTGAAGCCAGCCTCTGCTGCCTTAATGGTAGCCATCAGGCCGGCCAGGCCGCCACCAACAACGATAATCTTCTTTTCCGCCATCTTCCTTCTCACCCCTTTAGCCTCTGATAAAGCCGAACAGCGCATTCAAGCCTACAGCAGTAATAACGATAAAGAATATGCTCCAGATGATAGTACTGGTTCTCTGAGCTTTAGGCCCAATGGTAATCCCCCAGGAAACCAGAAAAGCCCACATGCCATTGGCAAAATGGAAAGTAGCAGCAATCAACCCGATAGCATAAAGAACAGCATTAACTGGATTGGAAAGCAAATTATGCATAAACTCAAAACTCATTTCAGTGCCAAAGAACAGGGTTTGCAAACGGGTATTCCAGACATGCCAGATGACAAAAATTAAAGTGATGATACCGGAAAGCCGCTGAATCCAGTAAAACCAGTTACGATAATACCGGTATTGAAAAACATTGCTCTCTCCCGTCAGAACAATCCAGGTCCCGTAAATACCATGGAACAGAAGCGGCAAAAAAATCAGGAGTAACTCAATGAAGATAAGATAAGGAATACTCTGAAAAAACTCCACCTTTTCATTAAAGGCTTGTGCCCCTTTCAGGGCAAAGGAATTGGTAAACAAATGCTCCAGCAGGAACAAACCAACTGGAATCACCCCCAGAAGGGAATGGAGCTTGCGGATGAAAAAATGATTATCCGCCATAAAGCCAAAACCTCCTCCCATGATGATTGCTTTTCAGTGATATCGTTTACTTGCAAAAAGCATGCCATAAAAAAATTAGACAGGTTAAGCCTCAGACTCACCGGCCTTTATTCTCATTTCTTGTTTTTATAAAAATGTGGCTACTGAATCGCCTTTTCTTTTCTATTTTCTAAAATTTTTAACCTATACTGCTTGTTCCTGATTAAGGTATTGACTTCTGCCACCGCCTTTGCTATAATAACCTTTGTCTGCGGGGCGTAGCGCAGTTTGGTAGCGCGCCACATTCGGGATGTGGAGGCCGCAGGTTCGAATCCTGTCGCCCCGACCAGTGCCTGCGGACATGGCGGAATTGGCAGACGCGCTAGATTCAGGTTCTAGTGGGCTTACGCCCGTGGAGGTTCAAGTCCTCTTGTCCGCACCAAATCCCACGCAAAAAACCGTTGCCGAAAAGCAACGGTTTTTTATATTTTTAGATTTAACATAATCGTGCTATAATCCAGTAAATCAACCAGGTGTTTGTCTATAATTTGCTGAACTATGGCCAGATTAAGCGTCCTGATAATCATGAACAGCCAGATTGCGGAACCCCACCATTCCTTTGAGGTTCTTGCTTAATTTTTCATCAATAATCCCCTTTTCCAGCAAAATATCAAAAGCTTCCCGGCTATTTTGAGGAACACCCCATCCCTGCTCGGCAATAACATGCATCGCTAAAAATTATAGCAACTTTTATTGATAATCACATCCTTCGCCATAAACCCGCCCCCTCTTTTTAATTGCCTCCAGTATTACCTGTCTTCTTTCGTTTAATAAAGCGTATTCCTTTAGTGCCCTCATAAAAAACCACTGCCTGGCTATTTCATCTCGAGAGAAGACTATTTTCCCCGTACCGACAATCTGAGCCGTTAATACCGTCGAAGCCTCCCGTAAATCCACCAGGTCCACTTCTCTCTGCAATAGCTCAGCCAGTTCCTGAGCCAGTTGATACCTGTACCAGGCCTCAGTTTTTTGTTCTGCCAGAAACGCAAGATCTATGTCACTATCGGCCCGCAGTCTATCCTGAGCAGCTGAACCGAAGAGCAAGATAAAAAGGGGGTTAACTCGCTCCTGCAAAAAATTTATAATTAGTTTAATTTCTTTTTCACCCAGGCCTTGCATTTCTCATCCCTCACTAATCTGCTTATATCCATATTTTACTCTATTTCCCGCCAAAACAAAAGAAAAAGGCCGGTAGTAACCGACCTTTTCAGTTAATATCCACTTTGATGCTGCGTCCTCGTCCCGCTTTGGGGATCCGGATTTCCAGGATGCCATTGCGATAGGAGGCCCGGGCTTCTTCTGCCTTTACCGCCGCCGGCAAGGTAAAGGTGCGGGCAAAGGCGCCATAATACCGTTCGGAATGATGGTAGTCTTCATCTCTGGTTTCCGCACTGCGCTTGATTTCTCCCCGGATGGTAACCGCATCTTCGGTAACCCGCACATCCAGGTCCTCCCTGGACTCAAGACCGGGGATTTCCGCTACCACCACCACTTCATTTTCCGTCTGATAGATGTCCACCCGTGGCCCCGCTACCTGATAGCCCAGAAAGCCCTCCCGGCTGCGGCCTACCGCTTCCTGGACAAAGCGGTTGAACTCGCGAAAAGGGTCAAAGGGTATAAGGGTCATCTTCATCACCTCCCCTTATACTCTTTTCCCGTGACGGACAGAATTATGCAGAATTAATAACCTTGAGCATCAGGTTTAACTTTGCCACGGAACAGCCAGTGGACAAAAACGGTATAACCCAGAACAATCGGCACACCACAGAGGGCGATAATCAGCATGACCTTAAGAGTTAGGGGCGAAGAAGATGCATTATAGATAGTCAGACTGCGGGCCGGATCCAGGGCAGGAACCAGATTGGGATAAAGACCAGCAGCGGCGATCAGCACCAGACCAGCCATAGTAAGAGATGAAGCCAGAAAAGCGGCTGTTCCCTGACCCCGGCGTCCAAAATAGATTACAGCTCCCATCGCCAACCAGGTCAGAAGCGGCAATATCCACAACCAGGGATATTTGCTGAAATTGGTAAAAAGATGGGGCGCAACCAGCCAGCTGAAGAGGGTAACCGCCAGATAGAGGGCAACCACTCCGCCCCAGATACCAGGCAGGAGCTGCCGGGCCCGCCCTGCCAGCGGCTCTCCTGTTTTCATCATCACATAGGTTGCCCCTTGCTGCAGGAAAGCTGCCAGTCCCAGCACCCCTACCAGCAAGGCAAAAGGATTAAGTAAACCGAAAAAGCCACCTGTATAATATTGCTGGCTATCGAGAGGCAGGCCTTTGAGTACATTGCCCAGAGCTACCCCGAAGAGAAGAGCTGGTAAAGCACTGCCCAGGAAAAAGGCCCTATCCCATAAATTATGCCAGGACAGACTGTCATCCTTATTCCTAAACTCGATAGCCACAGCCCGGAAGATAAGAGCAAATAAAACCAGCATCAAGGCCAGGTAAAATCCGCTGAAGACGGTAGCATACACCAGGGGAAAGGCGGCAAAAAGAGCTCCACCACCGGTTAACAGCCAAACCTCATTGGCATCCCAGAAAGGACCAATAGCATTGAGAAGCTGGCGCTTTTCGTCATCATTTTTGCCCAGCAGATAATAGAGGGTACCTACTCCCAGATCAAACCCATCCAGAATGGCATAACCAACGATCAGTATCCCTACCAGCAAAAACCAGGCAGTGTTGAGGTCCATCCTACTTCACCTCCTGTACATCTTCAGCCATGGCCTTGTTAATGATGCGGCGAATCAGATATACCAGCATCCCGAAAAGGAAGGAATAGATGAGCACAAAGGCCAGGATGGTCAGCATTATCTGTCCCGCCGGCAATGGAGAAGCAGCAGCTTGAGTTTTTAACAAACCATAAACAATCCAGGGCTGCCGCCCAATTTCTGCCGCCATCCAGCCCAGCTCATTGGCCAGAAAGGGCAGGGGCAAAGACCAGAGTAAAGCTTTCAGGGTAAAAGTATGTTCATAGAGTTTGCCCCGATACAGCAGCCAGAGAGCCCAGAGCAGAAGTACAGCGAAAAAGCTGCCTAACACCACCATCAGACGGAAGGAATAGAAACTGGCAGCCACCGGCGGCCGTTCTTCGCGGGGAAAATCCTTCAAGCCTTTTACTTCCGCCTGAGGATCCCCAAAGGCCAGCCAGCTCAGCGCCCCGGGCACACCAATTTCCAGCAAATTGCGCTCCTGGGCCGGGGCAGGAATACCTATCAGCAACAGTGGTGCCTGTTTTTTGGTCTCCCATAACCCTTCAAAAGCGGCCAGTTTGGCCGGTTGCGTTTCCGCCACCTGCTTGGCGTGAATGTCACCCAGAAATACCTGGAGCAAGCTGGCTACCAGTGCCACTACCAAAGCCAGTTTCAAGGAGTGCCGGGCCAATTCCACCCGTTTCTTTTTCAGCAGGAGATAGGCACTGATTGCCATCATGAAAAAGGCACCGGTGATATAAGCCCCATCCAGAGTGTGTAGATAGCGGGGGATAGTGGATGGGTTGAAGACAGCAGCAGCAAAATCGGTAAGAATGGCCCGCCCGCCTTCCACTTTGAAACCAGCAGGGGTTTGCTGCCAGGAGTTAGCTACAATAATCCAGAAAGCTGACAGACTGCTGCCCAGAGCTACCATCAGAGCCGCAAAGAAACGCAAGCCAGCAGAGATTCGTTCCCGGCCAAAGATGAGCAGAGCAATAAAGGTGGATTCCAGGAAAAAGGCAAAGACCCCTTCCGCTGCCAGCGGAGCACCAAAAATATCCCCCACGAATTTAGAGTATTCCGACCAGTTGGTGCCGAACTGAAACTCCATCGTGATGCCAGAAGCTACCCCAACGGCAAAACAGGCCACAAACAATTTGGTCCAGAAGCGGGACATTTCATCATAAACTTTTTTCCCTGTGCGCCAGTGTTTGTACTCAATAAAGGCCAGCAGGGCCGCCAGACCGATGGTCAAAGGCGGAAAAAAGAAGTGAAAAAAGGCGGTCAGACCAAACTGAATCCGCGAAAGCAAAACAGCATCCATCAAAACCCCTCCTTGTCGTTATTGTATACTAAATTAGTGAAGTTTATGCTCAAAAAGAAGCGCCCGCAGGCTAAAGGTTGGCAAAGTTCTGCTCCCTCAATGCCTCCACCAGTTTCCCCTGGATCCTGGCCAGAGCCTGGTGAATGGAACAGGCAGGCGCTCCTTTTTTATTGCAGGCAGCATAATCCAGTAAACACTTATTGATGGCCAGCGGCCCCTCGATGGCTTCCACTACCTCCAGAAAGGTAATTTCTTTCGGCTTTTTGGCCAGCTGGTAGCCTCCACCCGCCCCGCGGATTGAGCGGACAATTCCGGCTTTGATCAAGGAAGGCATGATTTTCAGCAAAAAGCGCATCGGGATCACTTCCTCTCTGGCTATTTGCTGGGCCTCCACTTTTTCCCCCTGGTGCCGGACCAGACAGGCTACAGCCCGTAAAGCGTAATCGGTGGCCTGATTGAGTACCATAACCCATTCTCCGTTCATTGTTTACTATGTTAGTAAACTTTCTGGTTAAAGAATACCACTTTTCCAGCCTTCTGTCAAGATGCAAAAATAAAAAAAGAGACCCGGAGGGTCTCGTGCAGGCTGTTAGTGCCAGAGGGTGCGGGCCAGTACCCGAAAGAATCTCATCAGCATCTCCCGGTCCAGCTGTAAATCCTGCTGAAAAGGATGGATCATCAACACCAGACCGGATTCCTTGAGTTTGGCCGGCACATCCATTGATTGCAAATCAATCAGGGAAGCTCCCAGTCTCTGAAAGAACCGGCAACGGCGGTCAAAATCATCATCAGTGCTCTTCACTTCCATTATCAGTCCCTGTGCCTCAGGATGCTGTTGCCGGATTTCCTGCAGCATAGCCTGATAAAGTCGGGCTCCATAACCCTGACTCTGAAAGGCAGGCAAAATGCCGATATAATCCAGAAAGGCCAGCTGCAAATCCTGGAGATAATAGTAGACAGCATAGCCTACCAGTTCTTCATCCTCTTTCAGGACCAGGTAATGCATCTCATTGGGGGCAATCAGGGAATGATCCAGCAGTTTCTGGGTAATTTCCCTGACCTCATAGTTGGACAGGTCAAACATCAACTGGCAATAACGGATGGATTCCAGATAATCCACAGTCTGTGGACTTTTCACTTCTCTCACGCGCAACATAGCCCCCACCCCTGATCGCTGAATAACCATTCACACTAAAATATATACCGTTCACTTATAATATATACCATTCACCTGCAAAAGCGCAATAGGGCACAAAAAATTAGGACGGAAAAACCGTCCCATTTTTTTGTATTATTTAACTTCCGATATTAATTGCCCAATCCGCCTGATGCCCTCCTCCAGTACTTCCAGACTAACGGCATAGGAAAGGCGCAGGGTTCCCGGTTGACCAAAAGCCTCCCCGGGTACAGCAGCCACCTGGACCTCTTCCAGTAACAGTTCAGCCAGCTGAGCGCTGCTCTCTATTGGCCGCCCCTGCCAGCTTTTGCCCAGAACGCCACTGACATCGGGGAACAGGTAAAAAGCACCAGCTGGCCGAGAGCAGTAGATTCCGGGGATTTGCTGCAACAGTTCCCAGCCCCGCTGCCGCCGTCGGTCAAAAGCTGCCACCATCTCCTGCAAGGGCTGCTGGGGCCCGGTTAAAGCAGCCAGAGCCGCCGCCTGGGCGATAGAAGTGGGGTTGCTGGTACAATGGCTCTGTAAGTCAGCCATAGCTTTGGCCCAGGGCAAAGGAGCAGCTGCATAACCGATCCGCCATCCGGTCATGGCATAGGCTTTGGACACCCCGTTGATAACAATGGCCTGCCCGCTCAATTCCGGCACTACTGCCACGATGCTGTGATGCTGGTTACCATCATAAACCAGTTTCTCATAGATTTCATCAGAAATCACCGCCAAACCCCGTTCCAGCAGCCATTTTCCGATACTTTCCAGTTCTTCCCGACTGTACACTGCTCCTGTAGGGTTATTGGGGCTGTTTAATATCAAGGCTTTCGTTCGTCCAGTTATTGCCCTTTCCAGGTCTTCCACCCTGACTTTATAATTATTTTCCCGGCTGGCTGGCACCGGTACCGGTACCCCACCGGCCAGCTTGATCTGTTCCTCATAACTCACCCAGTAAGGTACAGGCATCAGCACCTCATCCCCGGGGTTAATTATAACCTGCAGGGCATTATACAAACTGTGTTTGGCCCCACAGGAAACTACTACCTGGGCCGGACTATATAAAAGGCCATTCTCCTGAGCCAGTTTGGTCACAATCGCTTCCTTCAGTTCTTCTATCCCTGCTACTGCGGTATATTTGGTCATCCCCCGCTCTATGGCCCGCATGGCCGCAGTCTTGATGTGTTCAGGGGTATCAAAATCCGGTTCTCCAACCCCGAAATTGATCACCTTTGCCCCGGCTCTGGCCATTGCCTTGGCTTTACTATCCAGCGCCAGGGTAGGTGATGGAGAAATTCTCAGCGCCCGTTCTGCCAGTTCCATGAAAGTACCTCCCGTTTTATGTATTCACAAGAAGGTCTTTCGACAGCGATTGGCGTTTTCCTTTCTCTTCAGCGAATGTATGCAAAAAACTTAAAGCAATGGGCCGTTGCAAACCTTCCGGAGCCAGGAAGATGCGGCCATCTACCAGTACAATCAACCCCATGTCAAAGAGCAAACGGAAGGTATCCTCTCCTAAAAGACAGGAACTGGCATAGATCTGCTGTTGCTGCAATTCCAGCAGCCATTCCAGCAAAATATTAATCCCTGAACTGTCGGTAAAAGTAACATGGCTTAAGTCCAGACTAAACTCCGGCTGCAGCTGATATTTTTTCTCATTTCCCAGATTTTCAGCCAGCAGCAAATCCATTTCTCCCTCTAGACTAACTTTCTTGCCTTCCTGTTCTACTAAAACTTTAATACTCATAAGGTACCAGTAACCTCCATCCTGCTCTTCCCGCACTCCACCATTACGATAGAACCGGTACTATCTGTAGCCAGATAGACTTTGTTGCAGTGTTCCAGTATTACCGAGAAACCATACCCAAGGGATTTCTTGGTAGAAAACCCCTTGACCAGCAAGGACTGGGGCAGTTTTTCCACTTCAAAACCGCTCCCTTCGTCCCTGACGACAATATAGAGATTATCTCGGTCATCCAGCCCCCAGTTAACCTGCCCGCCCCGGGCATGCTTGAGGGCATTGGTTGCCAGCTCAGAGAGAATCAGCAGCAGTTCCTTGCTGCGTTTCTCCGGATACTGACGCACCTGTAACCAGATCTGGAAATGTTCCCGCAGCTGGCCCAGATCCCGGGCCTCCTTAACCTCCAGCCACTCTCCCAAATTTAATTTATGCCAGAAATCCAGCATTTCTTCCTTTTCAGCAAGATGCAGTTTGGATTGAGTGACACTGGCCAGAATATCGCGGTAGATGCGGCGGGTGAACTTCAATTTCCAGTTAACCACCGATTTCTTGTTCGTACGCTCCCACCAGTTGAGGAAAACATCCACTATTTGCGGGTCCCACTGAGCCCCTGCTCCCCGAACCAACTCCTCTAAGGCCTGTTCAGCCGTCCGCCCCTTCTGATAAATCCGGTCACTGGTCATAGCATCAAAGGCATCGGCCACAGCGATAATACGAGCCCCCAGGTCAATGTCCTCTCCGGCTATGCCAGCAGGATAACCCAGGCCATCCCAGCGCTCATGATGTTGTTCCACCGCCTGCAGGATCCCCTGCATTTCCGGGATGGCTTCCAGAATACGCCGGGATGTTACAGGATGCTGTCTGATCACCACCCGTTCCTCTTCCGTCAGCCGGCCCGGTTTATTCAAAATCAGCTCCGGCACCCCGATTTTACCGATATCATGCAACAAACCGGCCAGATAAATATTTTCCTTTTGCTGTGCCGTCAACCCCATTTCCTCGGCAATAATACGAGCATAGCGGGCCACATTCTCGGAATGACCTTTGGTATAGCGGTCCCGGGCCTCCAGAGCTTGTACCAGAGCCTGGATGGTAGCCAGAAAACGGGCTTTAATGGCCTGGTGCATCAGTTCGTGTTTGAGGATAGCTCCCATTTTTTCCGCAATTAAAGTAGCCACCATCACTATCTCCGGAGGATAGGGTCTCTTGCTGTCTTCCGCTTTTACCCGGTTGCCTATAAGCAAAGCTCCCCGGGTAGTACCATCAATGCGGATGGGAACCACCAGAATATTGCTGTATTCCGGGGAAAGCAAATCCAGTTGCACAGTTTGGGACGCAGTCCCCAGATTCAGTGTTTCCCCGGAAGCGCAGACCAGGGAAAGCAGCCCGACAGTCTGGCGGCTCAGGCTGGCCTCCTCCCCCAGCCCCCAGTGGGCCAGCAGGCGAAAGCCTTCTTCTCCTTCTTCCCTGACCACCACCGTCCCTATCTGGCTGCCGGACATTAGCATTAGAAACAATAAACCCAGCAAATAGGCCTGTTCTGCCTGTAATACAGGAGTGATAATTCCGGCTTGTAAAAACCTTCGTAGATTCTGGCGAAAATGATTAGCCACTTCGGAATCATCCAGCAGGCATTTTTGCCGGCAGCAGATATTTACCAGTAACAAGTCCCCGTAGCAGGATGCATACAACTTATTCCAGCCCAGGGGAATAGGCTCAGAAAGATAACGATAATCTCCCTCTGCCCTTTTCAGCCTGCGGATTGCTTCCTGGATTGCCGGGCTAAAGCGGCTGGCTATTTGTCGATCACCGGCAATAATTTGCCACTCATACTCGTCATCAAACTTTATTATGGCAGCTGCCCAGGAACCCACCAGGTTTTTCTGAAAGCGGACAAAGATTTCCCAGGCTTCTTCAGCCATAACCTGCCCGTCCATAATTTTTAACACCAGCCGCACCAGCTCCGCCTGCTCCCAGCGCTGCTGCCACCAGGTTTTTTGTTGCTGAAATAATAGATAGTAAACACCGCCTAGAGCCAAAAGCAGCAAAAAGGTCAGTAACCATACAGAGGCCAGGCGATGACCATCATAATACAGCAGGGCCAGTAACAGAGAAAAAAGTATGATATAGAGGGTAGTAACCAGCCAGAAGCGGTTTTTCACTGCTGATCACGGCAAACCAGTGCCAGAGGTATCTCCTTGTCTGCCGCTTTCAGTACCCAGCCGTTCTCAGCCGGCACCACCATTCCCAGTAATTGCAGGATCTCAAACAAGGTCGGCCCGATTTCCCAGCCCGTAACGGTTACTCCCAGCAAGGTCAGTTCTTCCAGAAAGTCCAGCACCGCCCCCATCCCGGTGGAATCAATAAACTTAACTCCGCAAAAATTGAATACTACTTCAGTTTCCCCCAGCAACAGGGGTACCAGCTGCTGCTTAAAGGCATCCGCCGTACCCAGGTCCAGCGCTCCGCTAATTTTTATTAAAGCCCGTTCACCCAGCCGCTCTTTTTCCACCTGTAACATATTCTTCCTCCTCATTGCAAGTGTTCTTTATACAGGTAATCCACCCGTAAAATCCCCTGTTCATCCACTGCTACCCGAACGTCTTGCAGACCTTCCTGGACCTTGAACAGCTGACGACCGACCCGGAAGCTGACCCCGGGATAGACCCGGTTAACCAGAATGCGGCGGCCGAAAACAAATTCCACCATCGTGGGAGTGGCCATGGGGCTCCCCAGTTCATTCAATACGGCATTACCGGTCACAATCAAACGCCCACCGCGAAAAATGCTGTCTTTTTTCTCCGCCAGCACATCGCCCCCGGCACTTACCTGACACATATAGGCACCCTGGCCGGTAAAGACTATCTTACCGCTGGCCTCCAGTTTACTGTTATGGGCATAAGCCAGCTTAATATCAGAAGCGGAATTGATGGTGGCCTCCAGGTCAATAATCTCCTTTTCCAGCCGCAAAATGGCTTCCTGAATTTCCAGCTCATCAGCCACTTCCAGTACGCCTAATCCCACAAACTTGCGAGCCACCAGGCGGATGATTTCGTTCAAACTGTCACTGGGGCTCTGGTTTTGTAACATCTGAACAATTTGTAAAATCAGTTTCGGTAAAGTAGCAAATTTCTGATCCAGCAAAATGCGCAGCAAACGGCCTAAGCCATAGCGAGCCAGGTCTTCACTGCCAAAGGCCGGATGCTGTTTGAGCTGTACTACTGCCAGCAGGAGAGATTCCAGTTCCCCCTTGATTTCCCGCAGACGGTAGATAATTTCACTGTTAATGGCATCCATACCCCCTGCCACCAGGGTTGCCCCGACCACGTTCTTATGGACGGTGATATTGCCTCTGGCCTGCACTGAACCCTGGGTGACACTGCCATGGATTTCCACATCGCCTCCGGCGATGACACTGGCACCATCCATGACATTGCCCCAAACTACTACGTGGCCATCAAAGCGCACATTGCCGGAAGCCAGGTTAACATCCCCCTGCACCGTGTAGATGGGTAAAACACTGATGACCGAGTTTTTCAAAATCGGCCGTCCAGCCGTAACCGCTACCGCCACCTGGCCATCTTCCATCAACGTAGCCCCCTGCTTCACCAGCAGCTGTGGTTCTTTGTATTCCGGCACAGGAATAATTTCCCCGGTTACTGTCATCCCGGGCCGCCCCGGCCTGGCCGGATATTTGCGGGCCAGAATCTCCCCGGCTTCCACACTGGGAATGGTCCGGTGTTCATAGAAGTTAATCCGCTGCTCCTCTTCCATCTCATCCAGTCGTGCCTGCTGGGTTTCATCCAGAAAATAATACTCGATTTTTCCAGCCTCGCCTGGAACCATGGGGCGTCCTCTGGCCACCAGGTAGCGCCCCCCGTTCAGACGGGCCTGCTCCACCGCCTGGATATCCACTCCATAGACAACCCCATGCTCCTTGAGGATGTTTACCAGCTCGGTAGTGGTGAAAGGAACCGGTTCAAGGATCTGAACTGCTTCGGCCCTGACAGTCAAACGGGTTTGGGGCGGTTGATCTGGAATTTTCATTTTCGCCCCTGAAGCGTAAGTGATGGCCAGATAGGCTTCCAGTTTGTCCGGGGTCAGCTGCACTTCCGCCAGACGCACTGGCGGCCTGTCCTCTGCGCTCACTACTACCCGGTCCCGGGGACTGACCATGGTTTCCTTCTGAATCAGCTGGCCATTGACCATGACCCTGGTCTCGGGTCCCGGTGTGATACTGGGATAGCGTCCCCCTTTTACCGGTGCCCGTACCACCACCTGACCATTGCTGATAGCCACAGTGCCATCCTGAGTCTTTTCTTCCAGTACCGATTCTACCAGTTCCGCCAGCTGATGTTCATCCAGTTCTGTCTTCCCTTCCGGCAACTTCACTTTGATTTTTACCAGCTCATCCTGTTCATTCTGAACCAGCACCTGCACTTCCAGTTCCTCCGGGTGCCGACCCAGTTCCACTGCCGCCCGGGCTATTGCCGCTTCTATTGTCCTGTCCTGAAAAATCCATTCCCTGACTGCCATCTCTATCACCTCCGCTTAGCCAGGAAGCGGCCACGGCTGCTTCCTGGGCCAGTTCCTGTACCCAGCGCAAGTCTCGCATCAGGTCATTGCCTTTGTGTTGTTCTTCATTAATAATAATAATAATTAAAACATCCACCAGCAAGGGGTCAAATTGCTGACCGGCTTCCCGCATCAGCTCTTCCAGAGCCTCCACCAAACTGCGGGGAGGCTGGTAATGCCGGAAATTGAGGATGGCATCAAAAGCTTCCGCCACCGCCAGGATTCGCGCCCCCAGGGAAATTTCATCCCCCTTCAGACCAGCAGGATAGCCCCGGCCGTCCCAGCGCTCATGGTGTTGTTCAACCATTTCCAGGATTTCTTTATCCACCATCTTCTGGCCCTGTAAAATCTTGCGAGCATACTTGACATGGTCCTGAACCAGATTTTTTTCCAGAAAACTGAGGGGACCCGGTTTGGTCAGCAGCTGGCGCTCTATGGCCAGCATTCCGATATCGTGGATCAATCCCGCCCGCCAGATTTTTCGGGCCTGATCCGCCGGCAAGCCCAGGGCCAGGGCCATTTTTTCTGCCAAATCGGCAGTACGATGCAAATGGCCACCCAGAAAGGAGACATAGGCCTGGCAGGCAGAGGCCAGTAATCGGTAGGCATCATCCTGTTTTTGCAACAAGCTGGCCACAAAATTTTTGATACCCAAATTGAGCCCCAGGCTGCGGGCCATGGTTCCCCCCAGCTGCCATTCTTCTTCAGTAAAAGGATGATCCCCCCACTTGTTTTGCAACACCAGATAACCCTGAACTTCATGGTTGGACAATAAGGGATAGACCATGATGTTGTGCAGGGAACCTTCCTGTTCTCTGGACCATAGTCCTAACACGGCCAGGTTATTTACCAGCAAGCCCTCCTCCCGGCTTTGAGCCAGCAGCAACAGAGCCTCCAGAGTCTGGTCCAGACAGATAATGGGCAATTCATGTTCTTCATCTACCGCCACAGTCACCTGGTTCCTGGCAATGATAAAAGCCTGTCTGGCCCCGGTAGCAGCAGTTAAAAATCTGAGGACCATGCGGGGCAAAGCCAGCTCCAGTTCTCTTTCGATCCTGATGGGAGCGCCTGCTTTCCCCGGGCCGGCAATCCCCGTGATATAAGCCCTGTTAGCCGCCTTTAAAACCGGTCCCTGCTGCCATAACTCTATCACCCGGGCCAGCCGCCAGCCTGTCTCCGGTGCCAGGGTTTCCGGCACCTGGTTGATATTCACCAGGGGAGCAAAAGCATATTTTTCTTTTTTTCCCTTGAATTTAACAGGCAGTTCCTGTAATTCCCCCAGCAAATAAGGAATATGTTCAATCCTGATGGTCCTGAGCCCCCGGGGCAAAGGAAGCAGTTCCTGCTGCCCCCGGACTGCTACCCCGAAAGCCAGGTAAAGCTCCCAGGTTCCCTGTTCCTGGCGGCGAAAAACCGCACCGCCCGGCAAGCCGCATAATAATTCCAGCATTTCCTGCAACAGGTCTTTATACTCATTTTCAGTCAGCTGATGCTGCAACAGCCGGGTAGAATGATCGGCCAGACGCAAAGCCAGGCGCTGATAGTTTCTCTTCGCTGTCCAGAACTGGCGCTCCCTGATGATTTTATCCCATTGCCAGAAATTAGCCCCGGCCACAAACAGCAAACCCAGCAGATAGCGGGCGAGAAATTCTCCTGAAATCCAGCCTGTATAATAGGCAATCAGGACTACTCCCTGATGAACCATAAACATCAAGGCCGCTTCCAGCTGTTCATAGGCCAGCAGAATGGTAAGAAGATGGAGATAATAAAAAATAATCAGGGCGCCAGCCTGTCCGGAATGATGAGCTGTTAGCCAGACCAGGTAACCCAGTTCTCCCAGAAAAACCATCCACATCATGGGCCCATGCAGAGGAGCCCGCAGGTAGCGTAGATACTGCAAACCCAGCAAAACCAACCAGCCCAGCAAGGCCAGCTGCCACCAGCCTTCGCTTTTATCCATTGCAGTTAGATAAAGAAACTCGCCATAACCCAGCCAGCGCAACCAGGCCATGGACATGGCCCAGAACCGTTTGTTGCGGGTTTTCAGCCATTGCCAGACTGGTTCGAACATTTTCATTCCACCTTTGCCGCTTACCGCTCTTTTTCCTGATTAGATAATCTTCGACAATATGTAACAGAATTCCTGCCGTAGACAGCGCTTTTAAGCTAGAATAAAATGTTAACTAGAAAGGAGAGGATAGCTATGACCTCAGTTGCTGCTCTGGCCCTGCTGGGCAGCCCCCGCCACGGCAATTCCTGGACCCTGCTCAACACCGCCTGTCAAATTCTGAGGGAACAGGGGATTAAGGTAGAAATGATAGAACTGCACCGTTTGCAGCTTCATCCCTGCCTGGGCTGCAATGCCTGTCTAACTACCACTCAATGTATCCAGCAGGATGATATGCAAACTCTCTACCCCAAGCTGCTGTCCTGTCAGTATCTTCTACTGGCAGCCCCCATTTATGCCATGGGACTCAATGCCCAGACCAAAATCCTGATCGATCGCCTGCAGCCCTTTTGGGGCAAAAAGTATGTGCAAAAACAGGCAGTAATAACCGATCCGCTCCTGGCCTCTTGTCGCCGGGCCTGGTATATCGGTGTGGCCGGCTCCAATTTACCGGATGTGTTTCAGGGTGCAGAACAAGTGGTAAACTATGCCTTTAAGATGCTGGAAATGAAAAAATTCCCTTCTTTCCTGGTCAAACAGTTAGAAGATAAGGATGCTGTCCTGCATAGACCCGAATTGCTGGCAGAAATAAAAAAAGCGGCAATCTCCCTTATTGCCGCCGGGAATTAACTGCCGCCTCTGCCTCTCCTGCCAGTTTTCTAGCCCAGGAAAAGCTGCTGGCCAAATTGCGCCCCTGCGCCTTTTCTTCCTCCTCCAGCACTTCCAGAAAGGCATCCACCACCAGGGGATCAAACTGAGCCCCAGCCTGACTGCTGATTTCTGCAACCGCTTCTTCTTTGCTTTTCGGCATACGATAGTGCCGAAAAGATGTCATAGCCGAATAGACATCGGCTACTGCCAGTATGCGGGCATATAGATGAATTTCCTTACCGTATAATCCCCGGGGATAACCCAGTCCATTCCAGTATTCATGGTGTTGTTCCACCGCCAGCAGCACCTCCGGCGGCAGGCCGTATTTTTTCAGGATCTCACCTCCAAACAGAGGATGCTTTTTTATTTCCAGCCTTTCTCCGGTGGTCAATAGGGCCGGTTTTAAAACTATATCCTGCCTGATCCCGATCATACCGATATCATGGACCAGCGCAGCCTGAAACAATAATTCCAGTTCGCGCCCGGCCAATTTTAATTTTTCCCCTATTTTTACCGCCATTTTTGCTGTTTTTTCCAGGTGACTATGTAAATAGGGGGCAAAGTGGCCAGCAATTTCGGTCAAAGCGAGCAAACGCTGTTTTTCCATATTGTTTAACAATACTGCAAACTTTCGCTTATCCAGGGTTCGGCTGATGAAATTGGCTAACATTTTGCCACATTCCCAGTCCAAACTGGTAAAGGGCATATTATTTGCCTTATTGGCAGCAATCAGATATCCGCCATTGGCAAGGGGAAACAACATTAAATTATTTATCTTGCCTGCCAGTTCCTGCAACCCGAGAATAGCGGGAGCATTGATTACTATTCCCTCAGCATGGGTTTTCGTTAGAGCCAGTAACCCCTGAAAATAGTCCCGCTTGATAATTTCCTGGATATTAGCTGGCTCTTGGCCAGCTTCTGCTTTTGCCAGTTCCAGCTGACCGTTAGGGCTGGATAACAACAGAATTCCGGTTTGCGCTTCAGTGCATGCCAGTAAAGTCTGAAACCAGAACTCGTCCCATGAATGGTAAAAAGCAGCTTCCAGAGCCAGCACCCGGGGAATAATACTGCTCAGGTCTTTTTCTTTTAGCCTGACCGATGACCGCAAAGTCACAAGATATAATTCTTCTGCAATAATTACCTTAATCGGGCTTAAAGAATAATCAAATTCTGAAATTGCAATCTTTTTTTCATAGCATGCTCGCTCTACACAATCACGAATTTCCGGCCAGAAATCCTTTTCCTGTTCACTCAGAACGCCAAAAGCCAGTACAGGCTGCCAGCTACCTCCCATTTTTTTTATCACCAGTCCACCCGGACACGTTGTAACATAAACCAAAATAGCGCTTACAGCTTGTTTTAGATCTTTTTCTACTCCTTCACCTGAATACTGCTTTCTCTCTATTTCTACCAGTATACGGACAAGATTGGCAAAAGCCTGTTTATGTACAGCATATAGATAACTGTCGACCAGATTACGCCATCGAAAAAAATTCAATCCAAAGGCCAAAATCGTAAAGATAAAGTAAAGAAGCAAAAAATTTGAACTAATTAAGCCAGTTATTTTCAGCACCACCACTAATATTTGTTGAGCAATTACTATCGGTGTAAGTTCCACAAAGTCATAACTATATAACGCTAATAAAATAAGGGGAATCACACCATAATCAGCAAAACCATGACCATTCCACACCAGACCCAAACCGAGCAAATGCTCAATAACCAGTACGCTCCAGAACACTGTCCCCGCCAGTCTTCGTATCCAGATGCGATATATAATAATGAACCATATTGCTAAAATAACCAGCGCTGCTACTATCCAGGTTGTGGGTTTATGGAAATATAAATATCCCGCCAAAATCATACCCAGATAAAAGCAAAAACGCAAACAGCGGATGATAGCCAGCCATACCTGTTTTTGTTTCACATTTTGAGTAAAAAAATAGACCATAGCTGCCACCTCCGCTGTTAGGTATTACCTTTTTTTTTTTTTTTTTGTTTTATTTTACCATTTTTTTATTTATTGTTCAAGATTCCCCTTT
>NZ_BDLQ01000076.1:115955-146335 GCF_002049255.1 Carboxydocella sp. ULO1
CGTCCATACCGGCCACACCCGGTGAAAACCCTCTTTGGATAGGGCTTTCTGCAACTGTTCCTCCGTCAGGCTGAAAAAGACCCGCTCCAGAGACAGGTGCTGGGTACGGTGACATAACAGAGCCTGTTTTTTCACTTCCACCCATTCCCCGACATCCAGTACCGTTGTAACCGGCAGAGAAGGCAAAGCCTGTCTTAACTGCAAATGTTCCCGCACTCCCTGCTCCCAGGCATAATAGTAGAGACGGGCCGGCCGCTCTTCCTCCGGCAGGCTCCAGAAAGCCAGGGTGGCAAAATGACTGATGGCCCGGTGGTCAACATGGCCGCTGATGCCATCCGGCCCGAAGGTCACCAGTACTTCCGGCCTTTCTTCCTTGAGCAGTTGCACTATTTTCCCCACAATTTCGGCCGGGTTAGCCAGCAGTACCTCCTTATCCCGATAACCCAAAAACTCCACCCGGCTGATTCCTAACACCTCAGCCGCTGCCCGCAGTTCCCGTTCCCGCACTTCTCCCAATTCTTCCTGGCGACAAAGAGGTGGGTCACCGCATTTACCCGCTTCCCCGCGGGTAGCGCACACCAGCACCACCCGGTGTCCCCGCCGGGCATAGCGGGCAATGGTGCCACCGGCCCCAAAGGATTCATCATCCGGATGGGCCAGCACAAACATTAATGTAGCCATCATCCTCACCCCCGATTGGTAAGATAGACGCCTCCAGCTACCAGGAGGCCACCTATAAGCTGGGCCTGTTGCAAGGGCTGCTGCCAGACCAGCCAGGATAAGAGGGCAGCAAATACCGGTATCAGGTTGAGAAAAACAGCGGCCCGGGCCGGCCCCAGGCCCTGTACTCCCTTATTCCAGCCGATAAAGGCCAGCACTGAAGCAAAAATCCCGATATAGAGGATGCCAGTAATCACCTCTGGCCGCTGCCAGGGCAGGGCCATGATATTGATTTGCCCCAGTTCCCAGCCTGCCACCGGATAGAGCAACACAGTTCCAATAGCTGTACTCCAGGCGGTGGCACTCAATACCGGTATTTCCTTCATCACCTGGCGGCTGCTGAAAATATAGACTGTCCAGATGAACAAATCCAGCACCATGGTCAGGTCGCCCCAGTTCAAACCCAGCCGGGTCAAGCGCTGCCAGGAACCCTGGCTCACTACCCAGACCACCCCGGTGAGAGACAGGCCCAGCCCCAGCAGCTGGCGGCGGTTCAGCTTCTCCCGAAACAGGAAATAGGCCAGGGCAGCGATCACTACCGGATTAGCACTGCTGATCAAGGCTGCATTGGTCGGAGTAGTATACTTCAAGGCCAGATACACCAGGGAATTGAACAAAAATACCCCGCTTATCCCCATTAACAGCAAATGCTTTCGGTATTTTTGTACCTGGGGCCAGGCCAGTTTTTCCTGCCACCAGGCCCAGGGCAGCAAAATCAAGGAAGCTACTGTCCAGCGCAAAGCGGCCAGGGTCCAGGGCGGAATCATTTTAACCAGGAATTTGCCAAAAACGAAATTACCGCCCCAGAGCAGGTTGGTTAACACCAGTATCAGCATGGCCAGACGGTTTTTGTTCAATGCTTACACCTCCAGTAAAGAAAAAAGCACCCCTGTTAGGATGCTACCATGTTACCATTCTATAATAGCTATTATATCATTCCCTGTACCCAGTACAAAATCCTAATGTCATCCTTTTTCCCCGCAATAACCGCAAACCCCCATCCGGGGAGAATTGACTACAGGTAGCATCATATCCTCACCACATTCATGTTCCTCGCCACATTCAGTACAATAAAAGGCATCTTCTTTATAAATACAGCAACTGCACAATTGAACCGCCGGTCTCCCACACTCTACACAAACAAACTCAGGTGGAAGGTTGCGGGCCATTAGTATTACTTTTTCTTTGCGCTTTGCTCCTGTCTTTGTTGATATTACCTTTAATTTTAATACTGTAGTTGAGCCAAAATCATATTCATGTATAAATTCAAGTCCTTCATACAAAACATCATTCAACTTCACTTTCATACTCTTATTTCTTCCAAACATGATATCTGGGTCAGGGTCTGAATCATAAATTTTGCCCTCAATTCTGAATCTGCTCAAATGACCACAACACTCCAGCCACCTGTCTCTTAAAAACTGATCCAGATCCTTTAAAGAAGCTTTCGCAGACACATCCAAATACATACAATATTCTTTCTGATAGTAACCCTGAACCTGGACCCAATAATACACCTCTTCCCCGGGCTGAGTTTTTTCTTTTCTAACCTCACACTTCTCCAGATGCCTCTTGATGGCAACCTTTCCGAAAAGTTCCCCACAATAATTACATTTGATACCTTCATTTTTCTTCTTCATTTTATTCCTTCCTTCTATTTCCTTTGTGTTTACTTTTACACCTTTTAGCAGTATTTTATCAAATTCACCTTGCCATTTCCATGGTTTATTACTCTTTTATATCATTAATTACCATTC
Organism: Carboxydocella sp. ULO1; assembly: GCF_002049255.1. NCBI lineage: Bacteria > Bacillati > Bacillota > Clostridia > Eubacteriales > Clostridiales Family XVI. Incertae Sedis > Carboxydocella > Carboxydocella sp. ULO1. Next base: position 118,433 of record NZ_BDLQ01000076.1, read on the forward strand.
CCAATCAACCAGTTGCACTTCAATGATATATCGTTCCCTGAGCCGCCGTATCCTGTTCTGGGGAGTGACCCCTTCCAGCACCCCTCCCTGCAGGCGAAAGGAGGAAAAAAGCAACTCTTTGGCCTGCCCCTGCCAGTAATATATGATCCGGATGCCTTTTTCTTCCTGCCAGGCCTGCTGCAACAGGCCCCTGATTTTTTCCCTGTCCGCTTCCTCCAGTCTTTTCCAGGGCGGTTTGCCTGCCTGTTCGTGAATAACCAGTTCCCGCATTTCCGGCAATAACATGCGATGTCCCTCCCACAGCTTATTCCCTCTGTCCATAATGAATCCCCGCCTCAGTCAAGGCCCCTCCCCGCATGATGCTGTAACGGCCAAAGCGTTCCCGAATCAGATCACAGGTCTGGTTTAACCGCTCCAGTTTCAGCTTTTCCCCGAAAACATCCAGCTGCAAGGCGGTTTTGGGGCGCAATTTAGAAAGGCCCACTCCTACCAGCCGTACCCTTTTCCCTTCCGGCCAGTAGCGCTCCAGCAAAGTGCAGGCCTGGCGGTAAATATCCTCGGTCAAATCCGAATATTCCCAGAGGCTGGCCGACCAGGAATAAAAATGGAGTTCACTATCCCGCAGGGTCAGGGAAACGGTTTTGCCTTCATATCCTCCCTGACGTACCCGCCGCCCTACCATTTCCGCCAGTTCCAGAATCGCTGCCCTCAACTCCCGGTAACTGGCATAGTCCCGGGGCAAAGTCATCTGATTGCCAATGGATTTGGCCGTTTCCAGGGACCCCGGACTGACCGGGCTGTAATCAATACCATTGGCTGACATATGTAATACTCGCCCGATGATGCCAAACCGCCGCTCCAGCACCTCTACCGGGAAATTGGCCAGGTCACCGATGGTCTTGATGCCCAGAGCCTGCAATTTCCGCTCCGTTCTGCTACCCACGCCAAATAGCTCCCGCACCGGCAGGGGCCAGAGCCGCCGGGGCACATCTTCCCCGCGCAGCAAAGTTAAACCATCGGGTTTTTCCAGTTCTGCCGCCATTTTGGCTACCAGTTTATTGGGCCCAATCCCGACCGAACAGGTCACCCCCACTTCCTCCCGAATCCGCCGCTTCATCTCCCGGGCCACTGTCAGAACATCCCCGAACAACCCCTCACACCCCTTGAGATCAACAAAAGCTTCATCAATGGAAAAGGGCTCCACCAGCGGCGAATACTCCCGGATGATTTGCAGGATGCGGCGGGAGAAAGCCAGATACTGGCCATAGTCAGGACGGACATAGATACCATGGGGCAAAAGGGTTCGGGCCTCCCAGGCAGTCATCCCCGTTTTGACCCCGTATTTTTTAGCTTCATAGGATGCTGCCAGCACAATCCCGCGCCGCTGCTCCCGGTCCCCGCATACCACCACCGGCTTACCCCGTAAGCCCGGGTCCAGGGCCTGGTGAACCGAAGCGAAAAAGGCGTTCATATCGATTAGTAAAATAGTGGGCTCCAATCCTACCGCCTCCTCTGAACAAATGTTCCATCCCAGGTCTATTATACTTTTTGAACATCTGTTCTGTCAAGCCCCAAAATAAAACAGAGGTTCGCACCTCTGTTTTATTGCCGGGCACACTCCCCTGTTTGTCCCTTCATAATCTCAATCCCATGGGGCAGGGCGGGCAGGATAACTTCCAGGCATTCCTGTACTGCCTTGGGACTGCCGGGAAGGTTAATGATCAGGGACCGTTTCCGCTGCCCGGCTACCGCCCGGGACAGCATGGCCCGGCTGGTTTTTTTCAGGCTTTCCATCCGCATCACTTCTGCAATTCCAGGAACCAGACGGTCTATCACCTGCAGGGTAGCATCGGGGGTAACATCCCGCGGCCCAAGCCCGGTGCCACCGGTGGTGAGAATAAGATCCACTCCTCGTTCATCTACCAGCCAGAGCAGCTTTTCCTTAATTACTTCCAGCTCATCGGGAATCACCAGATATTCTGCCAGTTCTCCGCCGATTTCTTCCACCAGCTCCCGGATGACCTGGCCGCTCATATCCTGGCGCTCCCCCCGGGAGCCTTTGTCCGAGGCGGTCAACACCGCAAAGGTGAATTTAGCCATCCTGCAGCACCTCCACCTGGTCCCCTACCTTGATGGGACCACCGGTCAGGATTTTGACAAAAATCCCCTCTTTGGGCATGACACAATCCCCCGCCTGATAATAAATAGCGCAACGGGTGTGGCACTCTTTGCCGATCTGGGTTACCTCCGCCACAGCCTGCGGACCCAGGCGCAATTTGGTGCCCACCGGCAAGCTGAGCAGGTCAATCCCTTCTGTGGTCAGGTTTTCGGCAAAATCTCCGGGGCCTACCTCCAGTCCCAGCTGCCGCATTTTCTCAATGCTCTCCAGAGCCAGCAGGCTAACCTGGCGGTGCCAGGGTCCGCCATGGGCATCTCCGGCCAGACCGAAATCAGGCACCAGTTCCCCGGCACCCACATTTTTCTTGCGCATGCCTTTTTTCTCACTGATACACACTGCTACTATTTTCCCCATTGTTCTTCCCCTTCCCGTAGATAGTGGCCGCTTTTGCCCCCCGTTTTTTCCACCAGGCGAATTTCGCCGATAACCATGTCCTTGTCCACGGCCTTGCACATATCATAGATGGTCAGAGCCGCAATGCTTACTGCCGTCAGGGCTTCCATCTCCACTCCCGTTTGCCCGGCCGTCTTGACCCGGGCCTCGATCAGCACCCGGGAATTGTTTTCATCCAGCTGAAAATCCAGGCGCGCCCCGCTGATAAAAAGAGGATGACACATGGGAATCAGGCTGGCAGTAGCCTTGGCACCCATGATGCCCGCTACCTGGGCTACAGCCAGCACATCCCCCTTGGCCATTTTCCCCTCCTTGATCAAAGCCAGGGTCCGGGGGTGCATTCGTACTTCCCCGCGGGCTACCGCCTCCCGCCGGGTCACTTCCTTGGCAGAAACATCCACCATACGCGCCCGGCCCTGGGAATCAAAATGGGTCAGTTCCACCGCTTCACCCTCCTATCTGAAACATTTTGCGCTCATTTTCACCCCAGCCCGTTTCCCCCATGCTGTGGGCCTGGGGCTTCTGGCCGATGACATCCTGAAAAATTGCCACCAGTTCCTCGAACCTGGCCCCCTGCCGGAGGGGGGTTTTGATATCCACTTCCCGTCTGGCATGGAGGCAAGGTCTGAGCATCCCTTCGGCTGTCAGGCGCAGACGGTTACAGGTGCCACAGAAATGCTGGCTGATGGGGCTGATAAATCCCACCGTCCCCCGGTAACCCGGCACCTGATAATAGCGGGCCGGTCCCCAGCCGGCAATCCTGGGCCCTGGTTCTAAGGTATAGCGACGGCCCAGCTGCAAAAGAATCTCTTCCATCGTCAGACGGCGCTGATGGGCCCAGGCATCGGCCGTGCCAATAGGCATCAGCTCGATAAAGCGGACGTGCAATTCCCGCTCCCTGGTTAGTTCCACAAAATCAAACAATTCATCATCATTGAAGCCGCGCATGACTACCATATTGAGCTTCACAGGAGTGAGACCATGCTCCAGGGCCGCCGCCAGCCCCTCCCAGACTTTTTCAATTTGTCCCCCCCTGGTCAGTTCCCGAAACCGGTCAGAGCGCAGGGTATCCAGGGAAACATTTACCCGGTTTAACCCGGCAGCTTTCAGTTCTGCTGCCAGAGGAGCCAGCAAAACCCCATTGGTGGTCAGGGCAATATCGTCTATGCCGGGAATAGCCTTGAGCTGGCGGATAAACTCCACCACACCCCGTCGGACCAGGGGCTCACCGCCGGTAATGCGGATTTTGCTGATACCTACTGCCGCCCCGGCTCGCACTATTTCAGTGATTTCCTCCAGGCGCAAAATGTCCTCATGTTCCTTTAGCTCCACTCCGTCTGCCGGCATGCAGTAAAGGCAGCGCAAATTGCAGCGATCAGTAATGGAAATGCGTAAATAATTAATTTCCCGTTCAAAGGTGTCCTTCATCTCAGGTCCCGCCTTCCCAGCGGTCCAGCAGGAAGGCCTTTTCCGGCCGTACCAAAAGCCAGACCTGTTCCTCCTGTACCGGTTTAAATTGCAACTGATAAAGTTCAGCCACTTCCTGACTGCACCAGGCCCTGGGCCACAGCCCCGCCATCACTGCTGCCGCACCTTTAAGGAGATGACTCTCCTCCCTGCCCGGTTCCGGGCCAGGCTCGCTCTCCCGGTAAGCCCAGCCCATCAGCCGTTTTCCCAGCAACCGGGCGGGAAAAGCAGCCGGGGGCTGTTCTCCCGCCCAGAGAGTTCCATGAACTTCCCCCCGGCTGAGGGCGAGAAAACCGGCCTGGGAGCCGGTGGGGTAATAGCCCACTTTTTGCCCTTGCTGAGCCAGTTCCAGCAACTTTTCTTCAAAGGGCTGCCAGTAAGTACCGCCAAACCACCACTGTTCCTGGATTTCCGCCAGGGGGCGGAAAAGCTGGACTTCCACTTCCGTCCCGGCTTCAAAGCCCTCACTGAGGCGCGGAACCACCAGCAAACCATCGGCCTGGACCAGGGAAGAAATGGCTCCTGCTCCCCGGCCCAGGGGCACAGCGACCAGCTCCGCTTCCTGGGCCAGCAGTTTAACCCGCACAAACTCCTCCTGGCCCAGGGGAGATACCACCTTGCGGACCAGGCGGGCCCGGGCCGTCGCCCGCCCTGGCAACTGCCCGCCCCGCAGCAGTTCCAGCACCGGTTTCACGAAAAGTTCACAGGTAAGGGCCGCGGATACGGGATAACCGGGCAGACCGATCACCGGCTTACCCTGAACCTCGCCCAGAATCACCGGTTTGCCGGGCTTGATGGCTACCCCGTGACTGACCAGGGTGCCCAGTTCCGCAATCACCCGGGCGGTAAAATCCTCGGAACCGGCAGAAGAGCCGGCATTGATGACTACCAGGTCATAGTTTGCTGCCGCTTCCGCCACCCTGGCCTTGAGCAGCTCATAGTCGTCAGGCAGAGCGGGTTGCCGTTCTGCCACTGCATCCCATTCCTCGATCAAACCGGCCAGCAAACGGGAATTGAATTCCAGGATATCCCCAGGCTTCACTTTACTCCCTGGTTCCACCAGTTCCGTACCGGTGGGGAAGACGGCCACCCGGGGCCGGGCCCGTACTTCTACCTCAGTTACATTGGCAGCCAGCAAAGCCGCCGCCAGGTATGGAGTAATGCGATCCCCCGGCCAGGCCAGCACTTCACCGGCAGCAATATCCTCCCCTACCAGGCGTATGTGCTGCCAGGGCGCAGCCGCCCCATTGATTTCCACATACTCTCCCCGGGGAGTCGCCTGTTCAATCATTACCACTGCATCATAACCGGCGGGAATCACATCCCCGGTATCCACATAAACCGCCTCCGACCCCACCAGGAGCCGGGCCGGTTTGGTCTCGCTGGCCCCAAAGGTGGTTTCCGCTCTGACCGCATACCCATCCATAGCTGAAGCCGGATAATGGGGATTGGCCAGCTGGGCCCGAATGGCCCTGGCTACCGTCCGGCCCAGGGCCTGTTCTACCGCCAGCCGCTCTGGAAGCAGCGGTCTTACCCCTGCCTGCTCCAGCTGGCTCAGATAATTGGCCAGGGTTTCCTGCCGCGGTAAATTATCCAGATAGACTTTCTTGCCCAAATTTAACCCTCCTCAAACAAGCCGATACTGACCAGTTCCCCGGCACTGATGCCATCCTGTTCCAGAGGAATGCGCAAAATGCCATCGGCTTTGACCATGGTGGATAATAGGCTGGATTTGCCCAGAATGGGGACTGCCCACAATTCCCCCTCCCGCCACTCCAGGGCACAGCGCACATGATCCTCCCGGGCCGGACCGGAGAGGACATTCCGCTCCAGCCGGGCAGTGACTGTCAGTCTGCCTTCCCGGTCCCGGTAGGGAGCAGGAGCGGGTAGCCCCAGCAGAGCCCGTAAAATGGGGCGCAGGAACAGGTCAAAAGTCACCATCGCCGAAACCGGATGTCCGGGTAAACCCACCGCCAGTTTCTGGCCACAGCGGGCCAGAATAGTGGGCTTGCCCGGCCGCACCGAGATGCCGTGCACAAATACCCCCGGTTCCCCCAGGGAGGCCAGCACTTCCCCGGTAGCATCCCTGGTTCCCACCGAACTGCCCCCGGAAACGATCAGCACATCATTTTCCTCCAGGGCCTGGCGGGCCACCGCCAGCAACTGCTCTTTCTGGTCCCGGATAACACCATACAGCCGGGGTTCACCCCCCAGTTCGTCCACCAGGGCATAAAGGGTATAGGAATTCATATCCCGCACCTGGCCCGGTCCCGGTTCCTGTTCAGGAGCCACAATCTCGTCTCCGGTGGAAATCAGAGCTACCCGGGGTTTGACCGCTACCGTAACCTCGGTGATGCCCAGCCCGGCCAGCAGCCCCAGATCCTGGGCCCGCAGGCGCCGTCCCGCCGGCAATACCTCCTGACCAGGAGTCACATCCTCCCCCGGCCGCACCACATTTTCCCCCGGCGCTACCGGTTTCAGTACCGCCACCATTCCCGGTGCCATTTCCGTATATTCCAGCATCACAATGGCATCCGCCCCCTCAGGTAACATGCCACCGGTGCTGATGGCCATGGCACTGCCGGGCGGCAGGGGCCCGGGAGGGGCCTGTCCCATCAAGACCTCCCCCACCAGGGGCAAAAAGACCGGCAAATCCTCCGTAGCCCCGAAGGTATCCGCTCCCCGCACCGCATAACCATCCACGGTAGAACGGTAAAACCCCGGCACTGCCGTCGGACTGACTACCTTTTCTGCCAGCACCCGGCCCCGGGCTGCCAGCAGGGGCACCCGTTCCGGGCGAGGGCGAAAGTCTTGCAAATGTTGTTCCAATCTGGCCAGTGCCTCTGGCACAGTGATTACCTTCCCGAACTCAGCCATATAAACCTCCTAGAAACAGCCCAGCTGACAGGCCTTAATACGAATTCCCAGTTCATTGCATATTTTCCCCACCAGTCCCTTTTCTACGCCCAGCTCTTCCGCCAGAGCCCAGGCCTGGGCACAGGTGATTCTGCCTTCAGGCGCAGCTTCTTTTAATAATTGCCGCAATTTTTCTACCTTGTCCATCTTTCTCCCTCCTGTGATCAAAATAAAACAGCCGGCTTCCCGGTGTCAGCCGACTGTTTTCCTTCCATCCACAGCAGACTGTTCCTTTCCACCGGGAGGCAAAAGGGTTTCCCCCTTTACCCTCGAGCCTCAAGCATGGCTCTGGCCAAAGGCCTTGGGCAAACAGCCTGTAGGTCCTTTGACTCGGAACATAAGTTAAATTATGGTTGCCGCCAGCTCAGCCAGCTCTGACCTTTCCCCTTTGGTGAAGACCACATGGCCGGCGATAGGCTGGTCCTTGAATTTTTCGGCCACAAAAGTGAGGCCATTGCTATTGGAATCCAGATAAGGATGATCCACCTGGAATGGATCACCGGTTAAGACTATTTTAGTACCTTCTCCCACCCTTGTCAAAATGGTTTTAACTTCATGAGGGGTCAGGTTCTGGGCCTCATCCACAATAACAAACTGATGAGGGATGCTGCGGCCCCGAATATAGGTTATGGCTTCCAGCTCCAGCTGGCCCCTTTCCTTGAAATAGCGCAAAGTGGTTTCAATACTGGTAGGTTTGCTGTCCTTTTCCTTTTTGCCTTCTTTGACTCCACTCAGTATATATTCGATATTATCATAAATGGGACTCATCCAGGGACGCAGTTTCTCATCCTTCTCCCCGGGCAGAAAACCGATATCATTGCCCAGGGGCACGATGGGCCGGGTTACCAGCAATTTTTTGTAATCCTCTGTTTCTACCACCTGTTCCAGACCGGCGGCAACAGCCAGCAGGGTCTTACCGGTTCCGGCCTGGCCTACCAGAGTCACCAGTTTGATGTTAGGATCAAACAGCAATTCCATGGCAAAACGCTGTTCCTTGTTACGGGCTCTGATGCCAAAAGCATCTTTGTTGCCATAGCGCAAAGGCACAATCGCCTTTTTGCTATGGTCAAACCGTCCCAGAGCAGACTGTCCCGTCTCTTCACAGAGCAAGGTAACAAACTGGTTGGCAACCAGCTCCCCGCCGGTGAAATCAACCAGCTGTCCCTCCTGATAGAACCGATCAATCTGGTCTCCTGCTACCTTAAGGGTAGTGGTACCGGAGTACATCTCTTCCACATTGACCCGGTCGGTTTTGTAATCCTCGGTCTTGATGCCCAGGGCATCAGCCTTGATGCGCAGGTAAATATCCTTGGTCACCAGGGTAACTTCCCGTTCCGGATATTTGTCAGCATACATTTTGGCCAGAGCCAGGATGGAGTTATCCGCTTTGTGGCTTTTGATTTCCGGGATTTTGGGCAAATCGATGGCCAGTTCCACCCGCAGGAACCCTCCACCAGGAGTGGGAATGCCTTCATGCAATTTACCGGATTGGCGCAGCTGATCCAGAGCTTTGGCAACCCGCCGGGCATTGCGCCCCACCTCATCCATGCGTCTTTTCTGTTCATCCAGCTCCTCAATCACCAGCAGGGGTAAAACCACCTCATGCTCCTGAAAGCGAAACAGGGATTGCGGATCATGCAGCAAAACATTGGTATCCAGTATGAAGAGTTTTTTCAAGCCGCCTACCCCTTTCTGTATCTATTTCCTGTTAAATTCGCCATCAGCTGCAGTTTTTCCTTCCTGCCTGAATATTATTTCTTTTTTCGCCATCTTTACGCTTATCGAAAAACAGCTTATAATATAACTGTAAATACGACATCCTCGTATGGATGGTCGTAAGCTGCCCTATAAGTTCTCCATGATTAAGGACGTTCGAAGTTCGAGGTTGAAGATTGAAAGGGACAGTAGTAAGCTATACTACTGTCCCTTTATTTGTCTATTCTTTTCTGTGCCAGTAAGTAAACCTCATCATCTGCCCTGGCAGAAATAATAATAATCTTCATAACCTCTTTTTCTCTTACCAGCTTATATACCACTCGAAGGCCAAGCCTTTTTAACTTGATTTTGAAGTAACCGGCAAGTTTTATGCTATTTTTGTTCCCTAGCGGTATACCATATCCGCCTTCGTTCTGCGGCAAGGGGTTACTTGCAACCTTGTTAATGGCTTTTAGCACCTGTAAGCGCTGGCTGTGGTCAAGGCGCATCAAGTCCTTGATTGCTTCTTTCAAGTATTCTACCTGCCACATAGTTATTCTATCTCCACATCTACATTTTCTAAATCCGTGCTAATTATACCAAGATCAGATAAAACTTTTTCCTGAGGGATAAAATCATCCTCTTTGGCTTTTTCCATACGCCTTTCGGCTTCCAGCAGCAGACGGTACTCCTCTATAGCTTCAAGCATTTGTTCATACAGCTCAGGCTTTAAAAGCACGCATGCCGGAGTGTTATTTTTCACCACAATCTTAAATCCCGTTTCCCTGACCTCTTCAAAGATTTTATTAGCCTCCCCTTTATTAAACCTGGAAATTGGCACTAGAGAATTTAACACCCTGCTTACGGTGATTTTTTCAAACATAATATCAGCCCCTTTCATAATAGACTTCCTGAAAATATTGTATGTTTGATTGATAAATTTGTCAATATTTTTATTGATATTTCTCTCCTGCCGGAGAATATAAAAATCGCCCCTGCACAGGGGGCGATTTTCGCTTTTCGTCCTATTTTTTCTTTTCCACTGACAGGGCACAATCAGGACATACGGTCTGACAGATGCCGCAGAGGATGCATTTTTCCATATCAGCCACTACGGCCGGAGTCCCATATACACCCAGGGTTTTGGACCAGGAAATACAGGAAACCGGGCATTTTTCGATGCACAACCCACAGCCTTTGCAAAGGCGCGGAAAAATGGCCCACTGCCCTTTTTGTCCTTCGTGGATTTCAACCTTCTTCAAGTAGTCCACTGTTTTTTCCCTCCTCGGTTAAGCCTGCTGGGCCAGGGCATAGCCCTTCTCCAGGGCAGCGAAGTTCAAGTCTCTCAGTTTGGGGTTTTGTTCAAACTTGTAACCGAGTTTCTTTTCAATAGCATTTTTAGCCTGTTCTAAAGTTACCACCCCGGTTGCCCCGATAACTGCACCCATAATCAGGATATTGAAAACCCGGGGGTGCAACTCGTTTTTGGAAATTTCCAGAGCCGGAATGCCCATGACTTTCTTAGCATTTTTAGGGAGGTATTCTTCTACCTCTTCGATAGATGTATCATAAACAAACAGGGTATTAGGCCCTACATATTGCTGAGTGCGAACTACTGCCCGGTCGCTCAGAGCCACTACGATATCACCTTTAACGAATTTGGGTGCAGCAATTTTTTCATCATCGATTTGCAAAAAGGCAATGGATACGCCACCCCGTTGCTCCACGCCGAAGTTGGGAATATAGAGGGCTTCCCGCCCGGCCTGGTTGGCGGCCTCAGCGATAATTTCCGCTACGGATTGAACCCCCTGGCCCCCTTCACCGGCCAGAGCGATTTTCACCAGTTTGCTGGACATATTCTTAGCCCTCCTTCTGTGCCGGGGTCTTGATTTCCCCTACTTTGAAGTACTTGGTCATTTCCTTTTCAATAAAGTTCCAGGTATCCCGGGCATTGGTCCGCCAGTTGGTGGGACAGCCAGAGAGAGCTTCCACAAAGGAGAAACCATTGCCTTCCATCTGGTTTTGCAGGGCTTTCTTGATGAAGCCCTTCAGCTGCCGCATATTGGCTACTGTACCCCGGGCCACATATGCCCCATCCTGTGTAATAGCTGCCACTGCCTCCGGACCCTGGGTGGGATAGCCCATGGTTTCCACATCGCGACCATAAGGAGAGGTTTCGGTTTTCTGGCCCGGCAGGGTAGTAGGAGCCATCTGACCACCGGTCATACCGTAGTTGGTGTTGTTGACCAGGATAACAGTTACATTTTCGTTGCGAGCAGCAGCATTGAAAAGGTGCTGAGAACCGATGGCATAACCGCCACCATCCCCCATATAAGCAACTACAATCCGGTCGGGGCGGGCCCGTTTGATCCCGGTCATCACCGGAGTTGTCCGGCCATGGTGGGTCTGTACACTATCTACATCAAAAAAGTCCCAGGCCAGCAGGGAGCAACCGATATCACAACCGAAAACTACTCTATCCTGAATCCCCAGTTCATCAATAGCTTCCCCCAGAGCCTTTAACACATCACCGTGACCGCAACCGGGGCAAAACTTGTGGGGTTTGGATTCTTTCCGCCAGCATTTAGGCATACGCAACAATTCCACGGACATGGCTTAACCTCCTTCCGTTATCTACCCGAACCTACAGCAGGGATTTAACTTTTTCTTCAACTTCTTCAGCAGTGATACCTACCCCTGGCTTGAATAAGCCTTCAATGGGGGTATTAATACCGTAAATAGCCTGTTTGACCAGCTTATCCAGCTGCCCCAGAGCGGATTCCACTACCAGCAGCTTGCCGGTTTTGGCCGCTACTTCTTTCAGCTGCTGTTCCGGGAAAGGCCGCAGGGTGATGGGCCGGAAATATCCAACTTTATACCCGGCAGCGCGCAAAGCCTGGTAAGCCCCCAGAGCGGCCCGGGAAACTACGCCAGCGGAGACGATGACCAGATCGGCATCTTCACAATCGCGGGCATCGTATTCGATGATTTCCGGTGCTACCCGGTTGTACTCCTCAGCATAGCTCATGACGATTTCATACAATTCTTCTTCGGTGTTGTAGGTATTGCGCATATGATTGGGCTGCCGGTCAACTCCGATGGAACCTTCCTTACCTACAAACGGATAGGGTTCAACCAGCTTGATACCTCTTTCTTCGGGATCATAGAGAACTACTGATTCCCGCATCTTGGCCTGGTAGCCATCCCCCAGCACAAAGGTGGGCCAGCGATAGGTCCAGGCAGTATTGAAGGCCTTGATGGTGTAGTCGAACAGCTCCTGGTGAGTGGCAGGAGCATATACAATCCGGAAGCCTTCTCCGTTACCACCATATGTAGTCAGAGTGACTTCCTGCTGGGAGTAGATAACGGTAGCTGTAGACGGGCCACCCCGCTGCTGGACAATCAGGACAGTGGGAATGCGCATCATTTCTGCCATGGCCATGGGTTCCTGCATCAACACATTACCAGGGCCTGCAGTAGCTGTAAAGGCTTTTTTCCCCGCCAGCACGCCGCCAATGGTAGTAAAACCGGCAGATAATTCGTCTTCAGTTTGGAGGAATTTCTTGTCATACTTGGGAGCAAGACGAGTCCAGTAATGCATGATTTCGTTCTGGGGAGTAATGGGGTAACCATACATGATGTCAGCTTTGGCAGCTACGGCCGCCCAGGCGATGACCTCATTACCGGTCATAAATGCTTTCTTCTCCCCTTGAATGGGCTTTTCAGCCATGTAACCTACACCTCCTGTATACTTCTCCACGGGCGGGTTTATACCCTTACCACATGGCTTTCGGCATCAGTCTTCGCAAAAAACGCACGGGGTTTCCCAGAGGGTCTCTGCCTTCCGGAAAAGCAGAGCGAAATTTCTCGTCTACTGAAGTAGCAACAATGGGCATACCCAGAATTTCAGCTGCCTCAGCCACCAGCCGTAAACCTTCTACGATCACTTCCAGGGTGGTTTCATCCCCCAGATGGGTATTATTGATCAAGCCATGAACAGTTCCCATTTCCCGGACATGCTGAACGATATCGGCTACCGCAGCAGTCATGGGTCGACTGGCATTGATCACAGCCAGTACTTGCAGCTCCTCGCTTTCCCGGGCCCCTTCCACCAGATTCAGGGTTTTGGCCCCCTCCACCCCATAACCGATGTCCAGGATAATATCTCCCGGCCGCCAGAGAGCCCAGCGCATTTCCGGTTTTATCACCGAGCCAGCCTCGCCCAGACCCATAGTTTCGGCAGTATCCCAGGCGATTACATCCACTTGCTGCTCTTTTAGCTCCTGTTTAATGGGGCGTAAAGTATAAAAGGGCTCTACCAGATCAAGGTCCACCAGTGTCACCTGCCGTCCCAGAGCCGCCAGCTCCAGAGCCCGGTTAACGGCGTTTTCCGATTTGCCACTGGCATATTCACCAATATAGGCTTCGACAATGCGCGCCAACGCCCCACCTCCCCGTTGTGGGTATCAAATTTAGTTTGCGCAAAAAGCCGCAAACTATTAGGTTCCTGCCGGGACACTTCACGTCCCCCCATAAACATGATGGTCCCAGAGTTATTTGAACCATTAGTTTAAGTATAACTTTAATAATGGTCCAGGTCAAGAAAGTATATGGTATACATGGGGCAAAAAAGAGAAGAGGACTAATGGTTAGACCATCAGTCCTCGAAGTTTAGCTTTTTAAGTGCTTTTTGCAAAATATCAGGAGGCAATTCCGAGCCAGTTATTTCCTTGATTTTTCGCCCCACCAGCTGAACAGTTTCTTGCGGCGGCATATTTTTGATTGCCTTCACAGCTTCTTGATGTCCTTTAACAAAATTATCTATCAAAGCTTGTTTGGCTTGATATTTTTCGGGAGTAGTTACCATAACAGCACTTACACCTTCATCCTGGTATATCACCTTTGCCAGCCCTTTTGCTTCCAGCATACTGGGCCAGGGTTCAGCCAGGAGAGCTGCATCCAGCTGTTTTTGTACAAACAACCCGCTGATGGTTGCAGGTTTTTGAGCGCGAATTTCCACGTCCCCGCCTTCATAGGTCGACTTCAGTCCCGCATCATTCAATAATTTACGCAGAATTTGATCCTGGGTATTTCCAATACCCGGGACAGCGACTTTTTTACCGGCCAGGTCTTTAATGTCCTTGATATCTACTCCCTGTCGCACCACCAGAGCCGATCCTCCCCGGGTTACTTCAGCCAGGACCTTTATCTTTAATCCTTGTTTGCTCCGTTGTTCCACCGGTCCCGGGCCTACATAGCCCAGGTCCACTTCCCCTACTGCCAGAGCATCCAGCAATTCCTGACCATGGTTAAAATATCTTTCTTCAATCTTAATATCCCGGCCTATATATTTTTGAAATAATCCTTTTTCAATCCCTACCATGGCAGGTGCGTGAGTTATATTAGGGAAATAGCCGATCTTCAAAGTTTTCTGTTCCTCCGTTGCTTGATTGCCACAACCGACCAGTCCAAATAAAAAGGTAACTATTCCCAGAAGAAAAACCCATTTTTTCATTAACCCTCACCTCCTGAAAACTATGCTCGGTTTAACCCCCAGCGCATCATTACTCGTTGTTCCAGACGACGGAACAGGAGACTATCCGTTAACATTCCCAAAAGGGCAATTATCACCATAATTGCCAGTACCAGAGCCATGTTCCCCAGGTCTCTGGCCCACATCAATACCTGGCCCAATCCTGTCCCGGTGCCGATTAGCTCCCCGGCCAGCAGAGCCCGCCAGCAGAAGGCCCAGGCTAGCCGCATAGCTGTAATTAAATGGGGAACAGAGGCTGGCAATTTCACCCGCCAGAAAAGAGGTAATCCCTTTAACCCCAAGGTTTTCCCTACTCTAACCAGTAGTGGAGGAACGTTTTTAATACCAGCTACCGTACCCATAGTCATTGTCCAGACCCCGCCCAGAGTAACTACAAATAGAATGGCTCCTTCCCCCATTTTAAACCAGAGCAAAGCCAGGGGTAGCCAGACAATACTGGGAACACTCTGTAAAGCGATAATTAAAGCCCCCAGGGTATCCTCCCACCATTTATGACTGCAAATTAATAAACCAAGAGCCAGCCCTATAATCACTGCCAGAAAATATCCAACTATCAATCGCAGCAAGCTAACGCCAACTGCTTTAACTAATGTGCCATCAGCAAAGCCAGTCCAAAGAGCTTTTACCACCTGTCCTGGCGAAGGAAAAAGAAAATCTGGCCACACTTCCAGATTATATATAACTGCCCAGATCCCGATCAGGATGCCAAGGAAAACCACTCTTCTTAAGATGGTAGTCATCCCCCAGTTCCTCCTTCAACACTTTTTCCATTTCTTCCCGCAGTTCACGCAGGATCTGGTTTTCCAGCTGCAACAACAGTCCATCCCCTTCCAGCCGCGGATGAGGAGCCTGGACTTTGAACTCGGCTTTAATCCGTCCCGGCCGGGTGGCAAAAACCAGAATACGATCGGCCAGACGCACCGCTTCCCGGATATTATGGGTAACAAAGATGATTGTCTTGCCCGTTTGCTGCCAGATATCCTGCAGTTCCACATGCATGGCCATGCGGGTTTGTTCATCCAGAGCAGCAAAAGGTTCATCCATCAAGAGAATCCGCGGATTGAGAGCCAGAGCCCGGGCGATGGCCACCCGCTGTTTCATTCCGCCTGATAATTCATGGGGCCAGGAGTGGGCATAGCGGCTCAGATGGACCAGTTTCAACAGCTCCAGGGCCCGTTCTCGCGCCACCGCCTCGGTCAGCCCCTGCCGCCGCAGGGGAAAGGCCACATTTTCCAGGACATTTAACCAGGGAAACAGGCCGGGCTCCTGAAAGACCATGCCCCTTTCCGGTCCAGGAGCAGTCAATACCTGCCCGTCCAGACGCACTTCCCCCGAGGTCGGCTGTTCCAGTCCAGCGATAATATTCAGCAAAGTGGATTTACCACAACCCGAGGGCCCCAGAAAAGCTATGAATTCCCCCTGTTCCACTTGCAAATCCACCGGAGCCAGCACCTGGTGCTGAAAATATTTAGTGACCTGGCAGATTTCCAGCATCTCCCTCACCCCTTATATCCGAGTATTTCGATATGTTTTCTTATATTTTTGGTTAGTATCATTTTACTGATAATCCCCTTCTGCGTCAAGAGAAAAAAGAAAAAACCCGACAGGAATTTTCCCATCGGGCTTACATGGCAATTTTTAAAGCTGTCAGTAACACAAATCCCGGTATGCCCAGAAATCCCACCAGGGCCGTACTGGCCCAGTTAAAGGGATAGCTGAAACCCAGCCAGCCGGTAAGCCAGTTGACCAGCAGCAGAGTTGCCGCCCCCAGGGCCAGCCGCGTTACCAGCCACCAGAGGATTTTCAGGGGCCGGGCCAGATAGAGCCCCACCGCATATAAAAGCAACAGCAGGACTGCCGCTGCCACCAGGTAACTGAGGACCATGCTTGTCACCCCCCGTTACCTTCAGCATATGCGGCAGGCTGTCCCGATATTACTGCCTAAATTTCCCGCCGCCCCGCCAGGGCGCTGGCCAGGGTCATTTCATCGGCATATTCCAGTACACTCCCCGCCGGCAGACCATGGGCCAAACGGGTTACTTTAACTCCCAGGGGTTTAAGCAATTTGGCCAGATACATGGCGGTAGTCTCCCCCTCGATGGTGGGGTTGGTGGCCAGAATTACCTCTGTGATGGGCTCTGTCTGCAGGCGCTGCAACAGCTCCTTGATTTTCAGCTGTTCCGGGCCAATGTCCTCCATGGGCTTGATGGCTCCATGCAGAACGTGATAATAACCCCGGTAATCCCGCAAACGCTCAAAAGCTGCCACATCCCTGGGCTCCTCCACTACGCAGAGCAAATCCCCCTGCCGGCTGTCATCCCGACAGATTTCACAGAGATCGGCCGTAGTGAGGTTGCAGCAGCGCTGACAGAAGTGGATTTGCTCCCGGGCCTCCAGAATAGCCTCCGCCAGCTCCCGGCTCACTTCGGCAGGGGCATTTAACAGATAAAAGGCCAGGCGCTGGGCAGTTTTGGGCCCGATGCCCGGCAAGCGGGAAAAGCGATTAATCAAACGGGCGATAGGCTCAGAATAACTATACATGCCAATCATCCTCTGTCGATCAGATTAGAAAAGACCGGGAATTTTCAACCCTCCCGTGATTTTGGCCATTTCCGCTGCCACCATTTCCTGGGATTTGCGCAAGGCTTCATTGACAGCTGCCAGAATCATATCCTGCAGCATTTCCACATCTTCCGGATCCACTGCTTCCGGCTTGATTTCCAGGCTCAGCAGCTCCTGCTTACCATTGGCCACTACTCGCACAGCACCGCCGCCGGCAGTGGCTTCCACTGTTTTCAGAGCGATTTCCTCCTGCAGTTTGGCCATTTCCTTTTGCATTTTCTGCACTTGTTTCATCATTTGATTCATATTGCCACCAAACATTTTCCTGCCTCCTAATCCTTTATTTCCACCGGTACCGCTGCCCCAAAGGTTTCCTGGACAGTTTTGACCAGCTCCTCAGGAGCCAGATCCGGTTTGTTCTTCTCTGCAACAGCTGCGTTGGACGAACCGGCAATCTCACTGGTCAGCAAAGCCTGCACCCTGAGGGGCCGGCCCAGTACTTTCTGCACCGCGGTTTCCAGTATCTCCAGATTCGTACCCTGCAGCAGCCGATCGCGATGAAAGCTTTTTTCATCAGGAAAAACCAGGCTCAAGGTCTGGCCATCACAGTGCAGTGGTTCCCCTTCCACCACGAAAGCCCGTACCTGCATACGCTTGCGCAACAGTTCCAGCACCCGGGGCCATTCCTCCTGAACCTGTTTCATTAATACAGGGTCACTGGCTGCCAGTTCTACTTTTTTGCCCCGTGTAACCGGCCTGGCGACCGGTGTTGCCCCAGGGGCCGGCCCAGCCGTTACCGGTCCTGCTGCCTTCAGTCGTTCCAGTTCAGCCTGCAGCTGAGCTACCTGCTGTTGCAGATTGTTCTCCACCTCAGACCCTTCCTGACTTAGCCCCTTGATCAAAGCCAGCTCCAGCAACAGGCGGGGCTGCTGACTCCAGCGCATGCCCTGTTCGGTTTCTGTTAAAATATTAATCATTTGCTGGACCCGGGCCGGCGTCAGAGCTTCGGCCTGGGCCTTCAAGCGTTCCCAGTACTGGGGGGAAGTGCGTAGAACCTGATCCACATCCCTGGCTACCCGGATAACCAGCAAATCCCGCAAATATTCCAGTAAATCGCGCACAAACTGGCGCAAATCCTTGCCCTGTTCCACCAGTTCCCCTACCAGCTGCAAAGCTCCTGCCAGATCGCGGCGGATCAGCTGGTCCAGCAGCCGGGCGATTTTTTCCCCGCTGACCGCCCCCAGGATGGCGCGAATATGGTCGCCTTCCACCTGTTCTCCCGCCATGGCCCGCGCCTGGTCCAGCAAGCTGAGGGCGTCCCGCATACCCCCTTCCGCTGCCCGGGCGATGAGGAGCAGGGCTTCTTCTGTTACTTTAATCCCTTCTCCTGCCGCCACCTCCCGCAAGCGCGCCATAATATCCTCTAATGGTATGCGTTTAAAATCAAAGCGCTGGCAACGGGAAAGGATGGTGAGAGGGATTTTATGGGGTTCCGTAGTCGCCAGAATGAAAACCACCTGGCCCGGGGGTTCTTCTAAGGTCTTGAGCAGGGCATTGAAGGCTTCATTGGTCAGCATGTGTACTTCATCAATTATGTAGACTTTATAATAACCCTCGGTAGGGGCAAATTTGACCTTTTCCCTCAGTTCCCGAATTTCATCGATACCGCGATTGGAAGCAGCATCGATTTCCAGGACATCCATGCTGTTGCCCTGGTTGATACGCTGACAGTTTTCGCATTCATTACAGGGTTCCGGCACCGGTCTACCATGGCCCGTGCGGCAGTTCAATGCTTTGGCCAGCAATTTGGCTGTGGTAGTTTTGCCGGTTCCCCGCGGCCCACAAAACAGATAGGCATGGGCGATCCTGCCGGTGCGCAGGGCATTTTGCAAAGTCCGGCTGACATGCTCCTGCCCTACTGTTTCCGCAAAGGTTTTGGGCCGCCATTCCCGATATAAGGCCAGATAAGCCATACCTATCCCCCCATGGCTTTAAAAAAAAGGCGGTTAAAAAACCACCTGCTGGAGCAAATTTAATGGTCGTGCACCCGGCATTGAATCCTGCCTCCCAGGCGTTATCCCCGCAGTTAGCTCAGGCCAGGCACTCCCGCGGCACACCCAAGACATCCCTTAGTGCTGCTTCCGTCAGGACCTGACACGGTTCGAGAGCTTGTGTTGCGCAGGACCCAACCGTCCACACCACTTACGGAGACCGGACCCCATGAAACAGACCCGCTGCCGGGCATCGACCCCACTCTAGCGGATTGTGGGTTACAGGGCACCGCTACCTCCCCATCTAGCACGACCAAACTTTATTGACTGCTTTGACTTGTTTATTATACCCTGAAAGCAAGGATAAATGCAAGAGGAAAGGAGTGGCATAAATATTTTAGTGCCACCACATGGGCAGCATAGATGCCTGTTTCAATTTTACTATCAACTTCTATCAAATAATCATAAAGTTGACAGCAAAAGCAGTTTACGCTCTCCGAGAGGCCGGGTACCCCCACCTGCCCGGCTGACGGGGCAGGCGGACCACGGGCTTCTGGAGTCCCGCCCGAAACAGTCACGCTGCAAAAACGCTTCCAAACGGCGGGGTGGTGTTGACACCCGGCGCACAGTTGCCTGAGTACCGGGCTCCCACCTGAAGGGCAGGAACGGTTTGGCCGGCCGAAATGCCGTTCGCCGTACATCTCAGCCCCAGCTACCCGGCGGCGCTCAGTTTCCCGGAGGGGAAACCTCATCGTCAAAGCCCGCTTCGCGTGCGCCGCTGTCAGCCAACGCCCGTTCCGTCGGAGCTTTCTCCCACCCGGGCCAATCCCTGCCCTTTCCCGGGAACATCCCGGGAGACTAAAAGGTTAATTAGCCTTTTGATTATAACGCTGGAGCAATATTTCTTTCACTGTTTTATACGGGGTGTAACGGGTTATCTCTTCGTCGTGCAGCCTTTTTTTCAGGTTCATAGCTGCTACCTGGTCAGCATCGGCAGTAAAACCGCATTGGCGGCATTTGAAAATGTCTCCATTGCGATTCTTGGCGTCAACCCAACCGCACTGCGGGCACTCCTGGCTGGAATAGGCCGCGTTTTGCGGTCCGGGGTCGGTGACGGAGTAGACGTAGTTCTTGTATTCCC
The DNA here is from genome assembly GCF_002049255.1 of Carboxydocella sp. ULO1. Classification (NCBI taxonomy): domain Bacteria; kingdom Bacillati; phylum Bacillota; class Clostridia; order Eubacteriales; family Clostridiales Family XVI. Incertae Sedis; genus Carboxydocella; species Carboxydocella sp. ULO1. Next base: position 138,331 of record NZ_BDLQ01000076.1, read on the forward strand.
GGCACTCCTTGATGATGTTTCGCTGCCAGCCGCTCACCTTGCGGGAGAGGCCTTTGCTTTTGGCTTTGCCGCGCAGGTGGGCGAGGTCTTCATAAGCGATGATCTGCGGCCGGCGTTTTTTGTAGAGTTCGTTAAACGCCCGGTTGATTTCGTTTTCGCACCTAGCCCGATATCTTTTGTTTCTCCTGGTTTGCTTGATAAGGCCCAGGTTGTGTTTTAAGATACGCCGGGCTTTGGGTGGGTCCTGCTCCAATAATTTCCGGCGCAAGGCCCAGAGTTTTCCGCGTTTCCGGCTATTGTCCAAAATATGGTCGGACATTTCTTGCAGAGCCTCACCATATTCGGGCCGGTATTTTCTGCCAGTATCATCGGTAAATACTTCCGTCACGCCCAGGTCGATGCCCGCCTCTCCCTCACCAGGCGAGTAAGTATGCGGTTCCCTGCTCAGATGGATTTCCACCGCTTGTTCGTCCGGAAAGAGGACTACCCGCAGGTTGCCTCGCATGGCGTGTATCCCAGTCAAGGGTATGACCGCCCTTTCGCCGGGGGTTAATGTCGCTACGGCAATATACTGCCGCTTTCCCGTGTTAAATACACGGTACATTTGCTGGTCTACCACGAAACTGCGGGCTTTTTTGACGCGGGGCCTTGTGCCTAAGATGCGGCGAAAGGCGCGCTTCAGATAATTTCTCACCTTGGCACGGCCCTCTGAGTCCAAACTTATTTTTTGATTAACCACGTCTTCATGAGTGAAAATCGCCTGGAGCCTCTTCCAATCCCGGCCGCGCTTTTCATCTCTATATAAAAGCCAGAAGGCGTAGTGCTTTTCTTCGTCAGACAGGCCTTCATGACGGTAAAGCCGCTCTTTGACCCCGACGATGGCGGCCTCCCACTGCCTCTCCAGGGTGAACAGGGCGTCGTCCAAAACCAGCTTCCACTGGCGGGCCTGTAGCCCGAAAGGGCTGGTGAAACCGGCTGCAACCAGCTCGTCCCGCAGCTTCCGCTTTTTACCCAGATAGTGCAGGTATTTCACATGCCCGTACTCCACCAGGAAGGAGTTCTTCTGCCTGGCATATGCTTCTGCCGTCTCAGTTATCCTGGCCCACTTATCTTTGTTCAGCGGCAGACTTTTCTGCTTGACCGTCTGCTGCACTGGCTAACACCTCCCTCACCGTTTTGGTCAACTTGCGAGCTTTATAGGTCCTCTGGCCTTACAGCCGTGCCGCGAAATGCTGGACGATGCTGATCAGGTCTTCGGCCAACTCTTGGGCTGGGGACATGTCTTCGGATTTGTTGGCCACGAGGATTTCGCAGCCGAATTTGGCGAACAATTCCTCGAAGAAGTCGAATCCAAACCGAACCAGCCGGTCTTTATGGGCGATGATGACCGTTTTGACTTCTCCCCGGGTGACCATCCCGCACAACTTCAAAAAATTCTTGCGCTTATAATTGAGGGCAGAGCCGACATCGGAAAGTATTTCGTCCACAGCCAGCCCTTTGCCGGCGGCGAATTCCTTCAGATAATTCAACTGGTTTTCCAGATCAGGCTTTTGCCCGAAGGACGATACCCGGGCGTATAAAACAATTTTCTTTGGTTCCTGGCGGTTCTTTATTCCCAGCGCCCGGTATAACATTTCTTCCGTGTATCTTCTTTTATTGGTAGGCGTGCTCAGGGCGACCAATTTGCCTTCTTTGTCCCATGCACGCAAGGTCGATACGCTGACCCCAAGTTTTTCAGCGAATTCGCTCACTGTGTAAAGTTTCATAAAACATCACCATATTGGTGTATCAGGTGATGTTGGTTGTCAATACCTATTTTGGATAATTGCTAAAAGAAAAGAAGCTGTTTCTTACCTCCTGGCCCCAGCTCCACTAAGGCCCGGTCAAAAGGATCAAATACTGCCTGCCGGTACAGAGGCGGCAATTTGCCGCGACAGGCAGCCAGCCGCTGTCGCAGCTCCTGGTAGTCCGCGGGATCAGGTGGGCCAGGTTCATATTTGAGAGCCGCCTCCCTGACCTCCTCAATACAGGCAGACAGATTGCGCAATTCCCCCATCTTTACTCCCCCATTTTTTGTCTTGATTTCATTTTTCTGTTTTCGCCAGAAGGTGGAAAATTCCTGCTGCCTGTTGACAGGCGGAATAAAAAAGTCTAAGGTTTAAATATAAAATATTTAAGGAAGGATAAAATACCCATGAATGTGCCAGAAATCAGTGAAAAACAAATCAAACAAGCCGCCTCCAGCCCCAAAGTCTACGAACGGGGCCTGGAATATTTTGCGGACGGTCTGGTTAAGCACATTGAATATGACCATGACAGGGACGAATTTCGGGCCATAGTCAGCAATCGCAATCTTTACAATATTCGTCTCCGCTTTTACCCTTCAGGTACCTGGCATTATTACTGCACCTGTCCCGCCCATGACCAGTTGCCAGGAATCTGCAAACATGTAGTTGCGGTACTGAAGGCATTACAAACCGGTTATGCCTTTGACCCTCAGGCTATGCAAAACCGGAGAGCCCGTCAGCTGGGGGCTAAACTGCTCAGTCATTTAGCCGTTACCCCTACTTCTCCCATTAAGCAGGAACTAAATCTGGAAGTGGAATTGACCCTGCAACCAATGGATCATGTTATTTTTGCTTACCTGGGCCTGAAAATCGGTCTGTCCCGCCTCTATGTCATAAGGGACCTGAATCAGTTTGTCAGTTCTCTTCAAACAGGACAACCGCTGGAATTTGGCCAGAAATTTACATTTGAACCGACCAAACAATCCTTTGCCGCCTGTGACCAGCCGGTAATTGACTTTTTGCAGGAAATGTATGAACAGTATGCCGCTGTTGACCGATATGAGACCACTTCCCATTTCAAACAACGTCCCTTGCCCCTGAGCGATTACCATCTGGCCCAGCTGCTACACAGTTTGAAGGAAAAATCTTTTGTTTTATGTTTACCTGGCAATCACAGCAAACTAACCCGGATTAAACAGGGTTTATCCCTTGGCTTTAATTTAGCTGCCGCAAATGACGAACTGGTATTATCCCTGGTGGAAAACGACATTCCCCCCCGCCCCCTGACCCGGGATGGCAGCTTTTTCTTCTATCAGGAGGAAATCTGGCAGGTCGAAGACGATCAGCAAAGAAGATACTTTTTACCTCTGGCTCAGGTGTTAAATCAGGAAAAGCGATTGATTTTTGCTTCAGAACACAAAGACCGGTTCGCTACCGAGCTCCTGCCCGCTCTGGAAAAAATAAGCAAGCTGGAGATCGCACCAGAACTGGCCAGCCGTTTTATCCGCCAGCCCCTGGCAGCCCGCATCTATTTCGACCGCTACGGGGAACAGGGAATCAGCGCCCGGGTAGAGTTTGAATATGGTACTATTACTATCAATCCCTTCAGCAACCAGATTCCGGCCAGAGATATTTTGCTGGTGCGGGACCAGGAAAAGGAAAATGCCATTCTCTCCCTGCTGGAACTGGCCGATTTCACCGTCAACCAGGGTCAAATTTACCTGGATGAGGAAGAAAAGGTACTGGAGTTTATTACTGCTTATCTGCCCCGGCTGCAGGAACTGGCTGAAATCTTCTATTCCGAGGAATTTAAAAAACTGCGGGTACGCCCGACCCTGGATTTTTCCGGGCGGGTGCGTTTGAATGAGGAAGATAATCTGCTGGAAGTCAGTTTTACTTTCCCCGACCTGCCCGAAGAGGAGTTGCGGGAGATCCTGGCTTCCCTGCAGGAAAAGAAAAAATACCACCGGCTCAAGGATGGCTCTTTCCTGCTCCTGCAGCAACAGGAACTCCAGCAACTGGCCCGGCTGCTGGAAAACCTGAATCTCGATCCCAGCGCCCTGCAGGAAGCCACCATCCAGCTGCCCAAATACCGGGCCATGTATCTGGACAGTTTTCTGCGCCAGCACAATCTGCCCAATCTTCGCCGCGACCGGGCTTTTAAACAGCTGGTGCAGTCCATCCTGGAGCCCCAGGACAATGATTATGAAGTGCCTGCTTCTTTGCAAAAGGTGATGCGAGACTACCAGAAAACCGGTTTCCGCTGGCTGAAAACCCTGGCCGCCCACGGCCTGGGCGGCATCCTGGCCGATGACATGGGGCTGGGGAAAACCCTGCAGGTCCTGGCTTTCTTGCTTTCAGAACAGGACACTTCTCCAGGACCATCCCTGGTCATCGCTCCTACCTCCCTGGTCTATAACTGGGAAGCCGAAGCTCGCAAGTTCGCCCCTGAACTGAAAGTTCTGGTGGTCTCGGGGTCCCCCAAAGACCGGCAGGCCCTGCTGGAAAACCTGAGCCAGTGGGATCTTGTCATCACTTCCTATGGCTTGATCCGGCGGGATATTGAACTTTATGCCCGGCAGCAATTTGTTTACTGTTTTCTGGACGAGGCCCAGCACATCAAAAATGCTCAGACCGTTAATGCCAAATCGGTCCTGCAAATCAATGCCAGAAGCTATTTTGCCTTAACCGGTACACCCATAGAAAACTCCCTGGCCGAGCTCTGGTCCATTTTCAATTTCATTCTCCCGGGCTATTTCCCCCATTATCAAGAATTTCGCCGCAAATATGAATTGCCCATTGCCCGGGGCAATCCCGAAGTTCTGGCCGAACTCAGCCGTCTGGTCAAACCCTTCATCCTGCGCCGGGTGAAAAAGGATGTGTTGAAGGAGCTGCCGGCAAAAATCGAGACGGAAATCAAGGCTCCTCTCACCGCCGAGCAACAAAAAGTCTATCTGGCCTATTTGAAAAAGGCCCGGGGTGAAATAGCCCAGGAACTGGCTGCCGCCGGTTTTGAGAAAAGCCGGATGAAAATTCTGGCCGCCCTCACCCGGCTCAGGCAGATTTGCTGCCATCCCGCCCTCTTCCTGAACAACTATCGGGGGGACAGCGGCAAATTCCAGCTCTTCCAGGAAGTCCTGACTGATGCTCTGGCCAGCGGCCATCGGGTGCTGGTTTTTTCCCAGTTTACCTCGATGCTGGACATATTGCACCAGTACCTGTTAGGAGAAGGTATCGAGCATTTTTATCTTCATGGTTCTGTCAAGCCAGAAGAACGCCTGAGCATGGCCCACTCCTTTAACCAGGGCCAGGGCAAAGTCTTCCTGATTTCCCTGAAAGCCGGGGGTACCGGTCTCAATCTTACCGGTGCCGATATGGTTATTCACTATGACCCCTGGTGGAATCCCGCTGTCGAGGAACAGGCCACCGACCGGGCCTACCGTATCGGTCAAAACAAGGCCGTTCAGGTGATTAAGCTGATCAGCCATGGCACTATTGAAGAAAAGGTTTTTGCTCTACAACAACGCAAAAAGGAACTGATCGCTTCCGTCATCCAGCCCGGTGAAACTTTCCTCTCCAAATTGACAGAAGCAGAGCTAAGGGAATTGTTTGATCTGACCACCACGGGTTGACAATTACAGCCAGACGGTCTAAGGTAGAAATGAAAAAAATGGGAGGTAAGAGAGAAATGAACTGGGAGAAAGTGAAACTGGAACAAAAAGGGGCAGTAGCTTTCATCACCCTCAACCGGCCCCAGGAATTCAACGCTCTGGATGGCCAGCTGGGCGAGGAGCTGATCCAGGCCATCGAGCACTGCCGGGAAAATGATACCATCCGGGCGGTGGTGATCACCGGTGCCGGCAAAGCCTTCAGCGTGGGCGGAGACTTAAAAAAGGCCAGCAGTGCCATCGGCACTCCCCAGCAGAGTATTTTCTTCCGGGATGTGACCAAGAGCCTGAACCGCTTCATTATGGACCTGCGCCTGCTGCCCAAGCCGGTCATCGCTGCCATCAATGGCGCCGTAGGCGGTGCCGGCTTCACCCTGGCTCTGGCCTGTGACCTGCGCCTGGCTGCCGCATCTGCCCGCTTCAAGCAGGCCTATACCAGCGCCGGCCTCACTCCTGATGGAGCCTTCACCTACCTGGCCGGAGCCGTGCTGGGCCTGGGCCGGGTCAGTGAACTGCTGTTACTGGACCCGGTAATCGGGGCGGAACAGGCCCTGGCTCTGGGGTTGGTGCACCGGGTGGTAGCTGATGAGGAATTGCCGGCGGCAGCTCTGCAGCTGGCCGAGCAGCTGGCCGCCGGACCCACTCTGGCCTTTGCCCGCAGCAAGGCCCTGCTCAATGAGGGGCTGTTGCCGGAACTAGCCCGCATCCTGGAGCTGGAACGGCAGACTATCATGCAGTCCTGTCTGAGCGAGGATTATGTAGAAGGGGTCAGGGCTTTTTTCGAGAAGAGGAAACCGGAATTCCGGGGAAGGTAGGGGAAAAGGGAGTTTCAGCGTACAGGTCTGAGACTCCCTTTTAGTATTTTTGCAAACCTAATTTCGCACCCGGTCCATACTTATAAAAATCAATTACTTCCTTAATAGTTTTACAGGGAAGCTGCCTCTTTTTATTAATCATCTCTGTCCATACATTTTGAGCCTCAGATTCTGAAATCACCTTTTTACCCAGGCAAAACAGGAAATAACATCCGTATCAAGAACAAGAGGAGGTCTAGTCAACATAGTCTAAGACCTCCTCTTCTGTATATAAATCAAGTCCTATTTCTGCTAATAATTCTTCATACCGTGAAAATGTAATTATCCCTTTATCGAAGGCCATTTTAATTTTTTCAGCGTATTCGGATATTATGGCTTCTTCGTTTGTAGGCAAATATAGATAATCGTCATATCCCAAAACCCTGGCATTATATCTAATGTTGGGTAATAATTCTTCTTTCTTATCTTCCGATATCAGTCCAAGCTGCACAAGTCTCGTTAACATTGCCTTATGACTAACACCATATAACTGTTCTAGAAATATTACATCATTAATATCAATGTCTTTAATATTACGAGCTCTTTGGTATATATGATGTAAAATACCATCCTCGGGCATTAAAAAATACGCAGCAAATAGGTCAGCCAGCAACTCTCTTTCATCTTTTTTGTCAAAGCGACTGGTAGAACAAGCAATTTCTACTAAGCCGTCATCAAAATAGCAATGATAAAGCTCATGCGCAGCCGTAAAGTGCTGGTGTCCAACGGTTTTTGACGTATTAATAATTATAACCTTCACCTTCCCTGTTTTCAGATATATACCCGATATCTTGCTCATTGGTTTTTTAATACATGAAATATTTGACAATTTTAACACTTTAAATGTATCAACAGGTTCGATCGTATTTAAATTATTCATTTTTCTTGCTTCAATCGCACAATCTCGTGCCTTTAACTCTAATTGATTCATTATTATTCCTCCAGTAATTGTTTAATAGAACTTAAATTTCTGGCAAACCTTTTGGCCCAGGCCAGAACTTTTAAATCTTCATTGGATAATTCCTCGGTCCGAAAAGCTACCGATAAGGATGATATATCTTCTTCCTTTTCCGATTTTAAAAAATATGTTAGCGAATAACCGTAAAGATCAGCTAGTTTGCTAAGGGTAATAGTGTCTATTGGTCGTGTACCATTCTCATAATAAGAGATGTTTTCTCGACGAATGCCCAAATAATTGGCAACCTGCGACTGAGTAAGACCTGAAAGCTCCCTTGCAGTTTTTAGACGTTGCCCGATTAATTCATAAGTCAAGTCAGACATAAATACCCCCCTTTGTTACATTTCTCTGTCATTATATTATATTTGTAACCGTTTTGTTACATTTATATTCAACGTGTGGTCTCGATTTTCCTGCTTTAATTAGCTCGAGACAAAAATTTTTCTATGTAGATGAAAACAGGAGAGTAGTTAGTTGCAGGTCCCTCTGGCCTTTGCTTGTAACAAGGTCCCTGTTTATTGAGGGGGTTTTTTGCCGGAACTAGCCCGTATACTGGTGTTTTGAGGAAAAGAAGTCGGAATTTTGTGGGAGATAAAGAAAAGGAGTTTCAGCAAGAAGGCCGAAACTCCCCCTTTTTTCAAAAACTGTATCACTTATATTTGTTTCTATCAGTAGCGTTGCATAAAATTTTTTAGAATTTGTCAAGCTGGGAATTAATTCGATTTAACACAAAATAGG
>NZ_BDLQ01000076.1:146345-146497 GCF_002049255.1 Carboxydocella sp. ULO1
TCCCCTTTTTTCAAAAACTGTATCACTTATATTTGTTTCTATCAGTAGCGTTGCATAAAATTTTTTAGAATTTGTCAAGCTGGGAATTAATTCGATTTAACACAAAATAGGCCGAATTATGCGTTTTTTAGCTGAGAAATATAAAAATCTCC
>NZ_BDLQ01000077.1:0-238 GCF_002049255.1 Carboxydocella sp. ULO1
GAGGTTAAGATACTAAGGGCATACGGTGGATGCCTTGGCGCCAAGAGCCGAAGAAGGACGCGGAAAGCTGCGAAAAGCTCCGGGGAGCCGCAAGCAGGCTTAGATCCGGAGGTGTCCGAATGAGGCAACTCAGCCGGAGTAATATCCGGCTACCGTGCACTGAATAGATAGGTGTACGGGGGGAACCGGGGGAACTGAAACATCTCAGTACCCCGAGGAAAAGAAAGCAACAGCGATT
>NZ_BDLQ01000078.1:0-4908 GCF_002049255.1 Carboxydocella sp. ULO1
CCGATTGATGACTCGCAACTGCCGACTAAAACGATAGACGTTGATCATGTCGAGCAAAACAGCAGGGTAGCAACTGACCAGTCCGGCAAAATTACGACCCAGCAGGCAAAGCGGATGTTTGCTATAGCTAAAGGGGAGCAAGAGATCGTAAGGCAGGTCCTAAACGAGTTTGGCTACCAGGGTAGCTCTGAGGTGGACAAGGTTAACTACGACAAGATTTGCGCCAGGATCGAGGCACTGGTGGCGGAGAAGGGTGGTAACAATGAAGTGTAAAAAGTGTCAGACCGAGATGGAGGAAAAAGAGGAAAGCTATTTCCTCGGCTACATGGGTTTCTGGTCGCCACCTGGAGATAAAGTTTACAAATGTTGGAGATGTGGAGTTAAATACTACCCAGACGACGAAAAATGGTATGATCCTGCGCAAATCAAGAAAAAGCCAGTTATTGAATTTGAGGGGCCGCTTCCGTTTTAATGTAAAACCGGCGGGCTAGTCCCGCCGGTCCTAAAAAAAGAGAGGAAGGGATAGAAATGCATCCATTGATTGCGATCGCCAAACAGCGCAAAAAGGTTGAGCGCTTGTTCAACAAATACGGGACCATCCAGCATCAGGAAGTCCTGGCAGCGAATGCGGCCCTGGATGTAATGGTTAACACTTACATGCTGACCGCTTATGCGAAAGGGGATGCCACACTGGCCCAGATCAGACAGGCGGCCAGGGAACTGGGGGAAGAAAAGCCATGCGGAAACGGAAAAAGTATCGCTTAAATTTAGTCGCAATTTTGGTCATAGTGTCCCTGATACTAAGTATATACAGTTTTTATGCAAATTATACCTCGGCAAGCGAAAAAAGTTATACGACCTACGTAGTAGCTCCTGGAGATACCCTCTGGGCGATATCGAAGAAGTTTTATCCGGAGCAACGGGATATACTCGAAGGAGTAGACATTATCTGTGAGGCCAACAGCCGGGATGGGAAACCACTAGATCCGATAATTTACCCTGGGCAGGTCTTGATAATACCATTGCGATAAGGATGTGTTGGCAATGACTAAAACAATGCTGAAGAAAATTATAGAGATGAAGAAAGTAGGCGCATTTGATAATGACAAGCTTAAAAAGTATCTAACAAATTACACCGGGAAAGATTGTGATTGTCTTATTTGTTTTAACTACGATGGTCCTGATAATTTATATAATTTCCATGATTTTGACAAATCTGGATGTTTTATAGTTTGCCCAAAATGTGTTCAAAAATATAGAGATATTGATATCGCAGAACTAGAAAAGACATTAGGTAATTCAACAAATTCAAAAGGATTATCCTTAAGATTTAGAGTTTTAGAAAGAGATGGCTTCAGATGTGCATACTGCGGAAGAAGTCCATCAGAGCATGGTATTACATTACATGTTGACCACGTGATCCCAAAATCGTTAGGCGGATCAGACCTGATGAATAATCTGATTACTGCCTGCATGGAGTGCAACGAAGGCAAGTCAAACAGAATCATTACCATACCTGAACATATAAAGTTCAGACTAGAAAGGGCTTGATGCTATGAATAAACCCGATTTGTACACCTTGCTAAAACAGTTCAATGCTATTGGTGGAATGGCTGAAGTTGGACAGCCTGGATTCTGTTTGTTAATGGCTTTATGGCAAAAGTCTAACGAACTGAATTGGGCACACCAATTTACCATGACCAATGCCGAACTGCTTTACAAGGCTGGGTTTAATACGGTTAAAAATCTAATTGATGTCAGGAACAAGCTTTGCCAATTAGGTTACTTCCGGTACATCAAGCCTACAAATAGAAAAAAGGCAGGAACATATATTTTGAATTTTAATCTTTTGGATTTACTTAACTATTCACCTAAAGTAAATAGTCAGGTAAATAATGAGGTGAATACAATTCACTATTTACCTCAGGTAAATAGAATGGTTAATAGTGAGGTGAATAGTCAGGTTAATAGTGAGGTGAATAGTCAGGTTAATAGTGAGGTGAACATTAATAAACTAAACAAAACCAAACTAAACCAAACAAATGATGATGAAGATGATAATAAGGCGGGGGATAGCAAACCCGCCCCCGCCTCCGCCGCCGGATCATGTTTTCGTCTGTTTGAAGGGGAATTTGGAAGGCCGTTGAGTCCCTTGGAGGCAGAACAGATCGCAGACTTGGTGGATACATACACAGAGGACCTTGTGCGAGAGGCCCTCAGGCGAGCTATTGCCCAGGGGAAAAGAAACATCAGGTACATTCAGCGAATTCTTGAGAACTGGCGTAACGCCAATTTGCATTCTTTGGCTGAGATCCTGGATTATGAACAGGTCGTGGAAAAAGAACGCAGCAACAAAAATGCGGCAGTAGCAGCTTTTTACTCAAGGCCGCTACCAGACCCGGACAAAGTAAAAGTTTTGCAACAGAAGCAGAAAGAAGAAGTACTGGGGGCCGTCGCCTATATCAGATACACCCTGGGCAAAAATCCGCCCAGGGATGCTGCAATCAGGCTTGCGCAAGGATACGGAGAGCTGGCCGGGGACATTCTTGCCGAATTGTTTAGGGAGGGGGAAGCATGCAACACATAGGACGAACAGCGCAGGACGTAATAAGCCAGTTGCAGGACAAATGTTTCAGCGAAGGCTATATTGTCTGCTCGCGCTGCAAAACCAGGCAGAAACATGTAACTGGAACGCATCGCTGCCCCAAATGCGGGTTACTTATCACTGTTTCAGACAGATATGGCCGGGCAATAAAGCAGGCTGAAAAAGAAAATGCCCAAATGACTTGTGGTCTGTGCAGGGATAGCGGCATTGTTCGCATTGAGATGCAAGTTGATAATACTCTGGCCGAATACTTTTATCGCTGCCTTTGTGTAGCAGGTAATAAGCGCAAACTTGCCTGGCCCTTATTGCCGCTTGAGTACATTGCGAAGGAGTGAATAGCTTGCTTAACAGAATCATTCTCATCGGGCGCCTGACCAGGGATCCGGAGCTGAGATACACCAACACCGGCAAGGCAGTGGCCAGATTTACTCTGGCAGTTGATCGGCCTTTCAAGAACCAGGCCGGAGAGCGGGAAGCAGATTTCATCAACGTTGTGGTCTGGGGCCAAATGGCTGAAAACTGCAGCAAGTACCTCAGCAAAGGCAAGCTGGCAGCGGTGGACGGCCGTCTGGAAATTCGCTCCTTTGAGGGGCAGGACGGTCAAAAACGCTGGGTAGCCGAAGTTGCGGCTGAAACAGTTCGTTTCCTCAGCCCGCGGGAAAGCCAGCCGGAACCAGGCTGGAATGATGGATTGCAGGAAGCTGGGGACTTGCCATTCTAGCCAACTTGACAAGGCCCTGCCAGTAGGAGTGACCTGGTGTAGCACAAGCCAGGGCGGCTGTTCGAACCAGCACAGGGCCCCCAATACAGCCTTGCAGGAGGCGGTGAGCATGCAAATATATTTTGGGCGCGGCGCAATGTATGCGAAGGTGGAAGAAGGTGACCAAATCCAGAGAGTACCGATTGAACTTGGCGATAAAACACTTCATCCTGGCCAGTATGTAAAACGGCTGGGGCATAAGAAGCGCTCCAGCTTTGAAATGAAGGACGGGTGGTATTTACGGTACGAAGGCAGGATTGATGAGATACTACTGTTTAGTGTTAATGCAATAGGCACTGAAGGCACTGATAATTTCTACTACGCTTTTGTGCAAATCACTCCGAATGATCTACTTGTCCAGAGTGCACAAAATGCCTTTTATGATGTGCATGTAGAGTGGCTTGAAGTTTACGATGAGGTGCCGATGCAAGAAACTATGCAGCAACTGAGTTTATTCTAACTAACCGGAGGTGTATCTGATGACAAAAAAGAAATCCCCCTGGTCCAATGGGGGGAACCAGCCGAATCGCGATAGAATCGCAAAAGAGCATAGGAGCAAACTGAAAAGGTTTCAGGACCTGTTTGAAAATCCGCTCAAGGTGGTTGATATAAAGCAAGGGGTATTGTTTAGCAGGGACCCGGATCCGGCGTACTACCGGAGCTATACCCCTGAAGAGTGGAAACTGATAGAACGGATCAAGATGGCCCAGGAAGAAAAAATACTGGATGAAATAAAACGGGCATGGGAAGAGAGGAAGGCGCGTCGCTTGAAAGCCAGGAAGAGGAGGGCCGGGTGATGACAAAGGGATTGCTGATAGCATACATAGCTGGATTGATTGTACTTGCTCTCCCGGTAATTGCAATGGAGTTGCAGATAAGACGACTCAGGAGGATTTGTGATGAGCTGCGGAAAAGAGGTCTTTGAATTTGTTGTCCCGGGCCGGCCGGTGCCGGCGGTCCGGATGACGCAGAGAGGTAAATTCGTTAAGCAACGGGCTCAGCAATACCTGGCCTATAAGGAGGCAGTGGCATGGTACGCAGTCAGGGCCGGGGTTAGGCGGATTAATGGTCCAGTTGCGGTGGAGATTATCATCTACCTTGCAGACAAAAAAGCTGGTGACTGGGACAATTACGGGAAGGCTATAACAGATGCACTCAATAAGGTGGCATATAAAGATGACCGGCAAATAGTAGATGGTAGGGTTATCAAAAAAACATGTACAAAAGGCGAGGAAAGGGCCGTAATCAGGCTCTGGAAGACTGAGGAGGTGGAACAATGTGGCTAACAGCTTTGAGCTTAATGGCAGCATTTCTGTTGGGTTGGATCATGGCGGCAGTCAGACTGGACAAAAAAGCCCAGGAACAATGCCTGGAATGTATCACTATGAGGGGCGTTGCCCATTTTGCAGATCAGGAGAAATAGTTGAGCTGAGTGAGCTGGACCTTGGAGCATGTTTGAATTGCAAAAGGGTGGTTTAAGATGGAGATGGACAACCTTTTTCCCTGCAAAAGGTATTTTATGGACGTGGAACATTACAGGCGG
>NZ_BDLQ01000079.1:0-2193 GCF_002049255.1 Carboxydocella sp. ULO1
CTCGATGTATCCTTTGGATTCGAACAGCATACCATTCGGGGCATGGCCAAAATGAAGCTGCGGTGCGGACTGGCCCTATGTGTTATGCTAGCAATGGCGATAGGGCGAATCCGGGAGAACCAGGCAGAGAAGATGCGGAGCCTGGTAGCTTAAAAATGAGAATAAAAGTATTCTATATATGAGTAAAAAGTTGCAGGCCAAATGATTTTAAAATCATTCTGGAGCTAAAGGGATTAGTGCGCCCTTTTTTGGGTTTAAATCAAAGAGAGATACCGATACTCTAGCAAAACGACTCATAAGTTTGTTTAAACGACTAATTTTCCAATTAACTTTTCGCAGTTATCATTCTGAAAATGGGTACATCGCAAAAAGCATAGAGATAATAAGCCTTGACAATCCTAAAAACTTCTTAGGATTTACTGCAGGTGTAGATGTAAATACAGGTGTTGTAAAAGGAGGACTTTATCTAGAAAGTGATAAAGGACTTGCACTGGGCAGTCTTGGAGGGGGTGCTTATGCTACATTAAAAGAAGGAAATCTTCATGCAAAGTTAAGGGTTGGCAATTTAAATGTGTATGCTAATGTAGGAGGAAATGTGGCGGGAATAGGTGCCATGGGTGAAGTCTCTATACTTGATAGACGGTCGGATGATTCATATCATATTTTTTCTGCCGACGGGTTACTAGAATTTTTAGTTGGGGCAAATGTCAATATTGACATTTATTTACAAGACAAAAAAAGCAAACACTAAAAAATACTTCAGCCAGAAAGGGATATAAACTATGGCGTTTAAAACTTTAAAAAGTTTATTAAAAAAACTATTTATTTTTGATGAGTTTATGAGGATGTACTTAATAATGTTCTCTATATTATACGTCATAGGGATATTCAAATTTATCTATCTCATAAACAGTATTATAGGATTCGTTCAATACGTGGGGTTAATGATTGGGCTGCTCATAGTTATTGTACTTGGTCTTCACTTCTTTCAATTTCTATGTAGGTTGGTTGGTATGGACAAAATCTATACTAATATGAAGCAGATTATAATGAATAGAAATAAGAAAAACTAATCATTAAAGATGCTTGAAGAGAGTACTACTCTATTAAGGTATGATTTATTGGGGTATGTAAATAGTTTTGTGTAAATGGTTTTTCCCTGGTAATTGAGGGCATACTATAAACGGCTCTTACATTTCAGGAGGATAGGGCTCTGCTGGGGAGCAACCTGAGCGCCTGAAGTGGTTCTGCCAGGGGGATTTCCCCCTTTTTTCTTCCTCCTTGGGAGAACAAAAGCGTAAAACCCCGGGGAGTTGGGGGCAGAGCCCCCAAGCACCCTTATTGCAGTTTACTAGATAACCGATCACCAAAATATATTACTAATTGTGACATACATCTACCCCAGTCTCTGATTGGCATTGTCCATTTTTTGCTTATTTCCTGGGTTGCAAGATAAATTATCTTGCGCAAAGCATCATCCGTAGGATAAGCCGTTTTGGTTTTACATATTTTACGCAATTGTCTGTGGTAGCCCTCAACAATGTTTGTTGTATATATGAGCCGGCGGATTTCTTCCGGGTATCTAAAATATGCCGTAAGCTCAAGCCAGTTTCTTTCCCAGAATTTTATGACTAATGGATATTTACTTCCCCATTTTTCCTTGAATTTTTCAAAATTCAGCTCTGCTTCTCAGTAGCGTTGCATTAATTTTATGAATGGTAGTCAACTATGTTTTGGTCATTACGCATTATGGTATATATGACATTTATGTAATTATATGTAATTAAGGACTCCAGTTCTTTGGCCAAAAGGGCTAGTGGTAATAGAGGGTAGTCCTATTCCACATTTTGTCAGCCATTTTGCTTTACAATATAATTGGGTCATAACTCACTTCATTCAGAAAATTTGTTTCTCCGTCCATTACTTGCCTTACTGTTAACTCATATATTGCTTCGTAATTTAGTCTTCGTCGTCCTTTGGACGTTCGCTTTTTCTGTTTACTTAGTTTTTTCCTAAATACCTCGTAGGGCTCATAAATACAGGCGCAAACAAACCTTTTTACAGTCAGCAGTGGTCCTTCACTACCCTGTCCTTATTTGGATCATCTTCAATAAACAGTATGTTGCCAATGCGATATATAACTGATTTTCTACTGCCTGCTGACTAAGACCATATAAATGTTTGACGTGCAGG
>NZ_BDLQ01000080.1:0-315 GCF_002049255.1 Carboxydocella sp. ULO1
ATATAGAGGGGTGTACGAGAACGGTAAGGCATGGGAGAAGATCGTGAAATGGTTTGGGTACAAACTGCATCTGATAGTTGACGCGACCTATGAACTTCCGATAATATTCAGTTTAACGAAAGCGTCGGAGTCTGACATAAAAGAGGGGCATCGAATGCTGGAACGGATGGAGGAAAAGCAACCAGAAATACTCAAGAGGGCGGAAACCATGGTAGCAGATAGAGGGTATGATGATACAAAACTAATAACAAAGTGCTGGGATAAATACCGAATAAAGCCTGTTATTGACATACGTAACTTGTGGAGAGATGGGGA
>NZ_BDLQ01000081.1:0-7736 GCF_002049255.1 Carboxydocella sp. ULO1
AAACAGAAAAAAATAAATATAACTGTACCTAAGATTAGCATATCAAAACCATTTGGATTAGAAATTAAAAAAGTTATAGATTCAATTAGTAATAACTTTCCTAAAACAGAGATTGGATTTTATTCTTTAGAAAATCAGATTATTATAAATAATAGTCTGCCTGGCGAGATTTCTTTAATTGAAACTTTTACACCAAATCAACAAAATATTTTTATAAATGTAATTAGAAGTAGAAATAAAATAATAAGAGTAAATAATCAGAACGGTAGTATAGAGGGTTATTCACCTGTTTATGTAAACGGTAAAATTATTGGTGTAGTCTGGGTACGAGAAAATTTACAACCATCAATACAAAATCTTGAAAATAGCAGGAATAAAATTTATAAAATAATTATATTAGGTTTTTTAGTTGGTATTAGTGGTAGTGTTTTTTTAATAAATAATTTTGAAAAAGAGGTAAAAAAAATAAAATATGGCCTGTCACAGTTAAAACAAAATTTAAATACTTTTATACCTGTTAGTGTAGGCCCGATAGGTGAGATCGCCAAAGCAATTAATAGTTTATCTGAAGAATTAAGAAGAGTTTATGGTTATAACAAAATAATATTAAATAGTATTGATGAAGGAATATTGGCATTGGATTTTGACAAGAAAATAATTTTAATTAATAGAGCTTTTATAAACATATTACAGATAAACCCGGTTATTGAAATGAACAATAAAAAGTATACTGAAATAATAATTGAAGATGAAATTAAACAGGTGATAGATGAAACGTATAAATATGAACAAGGAATAAAAGATAAAAAAATAACATTAACAAATAGAGCAAAACAACAAATAGATTTATTGATAGGAACAGCAATATTAAAAGATTTCAATGAAAAATTCTTGGGTATAGCTTTAACAATAAGAGATATAACTGAAAGAGAAAAAATGCTTAGCATTATCAGACGAAGTGAAAGGTTAACATCTTTAGGGACGCTAGTGGCTGGGGTTGCTCATGAAATTCGCAATCCTCTTACTGCGATACATGGTTATATTCAATTTTGGCTAAAAAAAGGAAATCAAATTCCTAGTCAAAAAGCTTTAAAAACAATAACTAGAGAGATTGAACGTTTAAATAACCTGGTTGAAAAACTGCTTTTTTTTGCTAAACCACAACAGATAAATCTGATAGAACAAAATGTAAATCATATAATTAAAAAAGTTTTGGCTTTTGTCCAAGAAATTATTCCAACTTCTATAAAAATAAAAATTGATTTACAGCAAAATTTACCCTTGATTAGATGTGATGAAAGTCAACTAGAAATTGTTTTTAATAATATAATTTACAATGCTATACAAGCTATGCCAGATGGTGGGACATTACATATTACTACCTGGTTTGATGAAAAACAGCAAGCCATAAAAATTAGTTTTAAAGATACTGGAGTGGGCATACCAACTCAGTTATACTCTAGGTTATTTGATCCTTTTTTTACTACAAAACCTAAAGGTATGGGATTAGGTTTGGCTATCGCATATGAAATTGTAAAAAATCATGGTGGGGAAATAGAAGTTCATAGTATGGAAAATAAAGGCAGTGAATTTGTTGTAATATTATCCTTAAACCACCCTGTTCCCCAAGAGTGTTGGGAATAAATCACAAATAAACGGCCGATGATGGCGGCAGCGTATAAACGCCCACCGCAAGAGGCCATTATACACCACGCTCCTTTTCGCCTGTCAAGGGCGAGCGGAGCTGCTGTGTGGCCCTTGTCAGGCTCAAGACCGCGGCGTCAGGGGCAGTCAGGCGGTGTGCGGAAAGGAATGATTCTGTTTTTCTTGCTTAATCAATAAAGATTAGCACTTTGACAACCAGGAGTCGGGATAGTCAGGCTAACATCCATTCGGGCTAAGACCCTGTAAAGGAGCATTTCTGACATTCCACCTCCAGTGCAGGCAGAACGAGGGAATTTAGGGCAAAGACCCTGTGAGACATGGGAGGGTTGCCGCTGGAGAATATGTGGAATTCTACCGACCAGATATTGTAAAATGCATAAGCGGTCTGGTTGTGGTTACCCATATTCATCCAAGATTATGCACTGCCGTTATAATCAGCCAAATGGTTGGTTATTGTCAAAGTGAAATCTGAGATTAAGCGAGAAAAACGGAGAAATTTAAAACCTTATGAAGGAGGGATCAGTACATGAATATATTAATAGTTGATGATGAAGATAGTGTGCTTGATTTTTTAGAAGAAGTACTTGAGGAAGAAGGTTATAAAGTTTTCAAGGCTGTAAACGGGCAGTTGGCTTTGGAATTAATAAACAAGCATCAAATTAGTGTAGTATTGATGGATATAAAAATGCCAGGTTTAAGCGGTTTTGATATTTTAAAGAAAATACAAAATGAAAACAAAAACATTAATGTAATTCTAATGACTGCCTATTCTACAACAGAATTAGCAATTCAGGCTATGAAGCTGGGGGCATTTGACTATATTGTTAAACCTTTTAACATTGAGGAATTATTATTAATAATCAAAAAAGCATTAGAAATGCAACAATTAGCTAGTGAAATAAAAGAGTTACGTTTGCAACTAGAACAGGTTTATCAACCAGAAACAATTATAGGAAATAGTTCAGCTATGCAAGAGGTTTATAAAATTATAGGTAAGGTTGCTAACACAAATGCTACTGTCTTAATAACTGGAGAAAGCGGAACAGGTAAAGAATTAGTAGCCAAAGCAATTCACTTCAATAGTAACCGTCATAATGGACCATTCATTAAAGTAAACTGTGCAGCTCTACCAGAAAATTTATTAGAAAGTGAATTATTTGGTCATGAACGTGGAGCATTTACGGGTGCAGTTAGTAAAAAATATGGATTATTTGAACTGGCGAATAATGGAAGTATTTTTTTGGATGAAATTGGGGAGATAAGTTTACCTATTCAGGCTAAATTATTGAGAGTTTTACAGGAAAAAGAAATTCAACGAGTGGGTGGAACTGAATCAATTAAAATAGATGTAAGGATTATTGCTGCAACAAATAAAAATTTGGAGAGAATGATAAAAGAGGGTAGTTTCCGAGAAGATTTATATTTTAGATTAAATGTTATTCCTATCTTTTTACCTCCGTTAAGAGAACGCAAGGAAGATATACCACAATTGGTACAATATTTTTTGAATAAATATAGCATTGAATTTAACAAAAAAATTAAGGGTATATCTAATGATGCGCTGAGGATTTTGCAAAATTATGATTGGCCTGGAAATATAAGGGAATTAGAAAACGTTTGTGAAAGAGCGGTAATTATGACACAATCAAATATAATTTTGCCAGAACATTTACCTATAAATTTAACAGATTTTGAAATTGAAAACGATTTTAAGCATTTGCCTCTTAAAGAGATAATTGCTGATATTGAAAAAAAGATAATATTAAAGGTTTTAGAGGAAACTAATTGGAATAGAACTTTAGCGGCAAAAAAACTTGGGCTTAATAGACGTTCTTTATATGCTAAGATGAAAGAGCATAAATTACAGGATTAAAAAGATCGTGGGTAATTTTTGCCCAAAGGTATGGGCGAAAATTACCCATTTTTTTCAAAAGTATTACAAGCAAGTCCTGTTAAATGAATAATTCGGCGACAATTTGTTTTGGCATAGAATTTGCTTAAAAAATATATGCATGCTAAATAAATTTAAATTTAAAGGAGGCGTATTTTTATGTTAAAAACAACCAAAAAAATTATCTTAGTAGGCACCTTAGCCAGCTTTATAGGTTCTAGTATGGCATTTGCAGCTGCAACACCGGCAAAACCGGCAACTCCGGCAACTCCTACAACTCCTACTAAAAAAGTTGAATTAACTGTTAAAAAACCTGTTAAAAAATCCACTAAAAAAGCGGTAAAAAAAGCAAAAAAAATAAAGGCAACTAAAAAAGGAGCAAAAAAACAAGTGAATAAGAAAAAATAAACATAAAGAAAGGAGTCTGACTGCCAGACTCCTTTCTTTTGTGCTGTACGCCCAGCATGGGCGTCATCTATAGAGTAAAAGTCTTGAACTGGGGCTGGCGAGCGCCTACCGTTAGCCAAAGGCAAGGGTGTGCTTCGCGAGGCGGAATCTGAAGGAAGCCGTAGGCAAACGCACGGCTTGAGGTACACGAACCCAATTTGAGGCCGTTATAGTCGGATGAGTTGCCAACGCACAACAAAATCCAAAGCCGCCAAAGGCTGTAGCGGTAAACTTGGGCAAGCGCAGGAGGAAAGATGATGTTCTTATCTGAGGAGGCCTGTGGAATACGCCAAGTGATTTGGTAACCAGAGTCGAAAGATTCTACTGAATCCGCAGGAGTCAGCAGAGGCTATAGTACGCCAGTATGGGACGCCGGAAAGCGGAAGGGCCGAACCGAAAGGTGAAAAGGAACCGATGCGTTCGTACGACGAGCACGACAGCGTCAACCATAATATACTCATGGCTCGAGTGGTCCGCAAGGTGAGAGATAAATTTGTGCTAAGGCTGATACGCGCTTATCTGAATGCCGGAGTGATAGTGAACGGGGTCGTCCGGGAAACGGAGGAAGGAACGCCACAAGGAGGACCTTTAAGGCCTCTGTTAGCCAATATTCTACTGGATGACCTGGTTTTTAGCGCAAAACAAGAGGCTGAGGGAAAAATTCACCCCAGCCTCAAATGTTGTAAAAAATAAGCAACAGGCATCCACCTGTGGTAAAATTGAAGTTGAAAGACAAACAATCCTACCCAGGGAGGGATGCCTGTTATGGCTATTATACCACAAATTAAGCTATTTGAGTGGACAGAAACACAAACAATTGGAGATTTAGTTCGTTTACGGCTGGTTCTGGATTACATGCCAGACGAAGAATTGATGAGGACCCTTGAGAGAAGCCGGGGTAAAGGGCGAAACGATTATCCGGTTCGGGCAATATGGAATTCCATACTAGCGGGTATTGTGTTCTAGCATGAGAGTGTGGAAAAGAATAAAGCCTGTTATTGACATACGTAACTTGTGGAGAGATGGGGAAAAAACCAGGCTACTGACCAATTACAAGAACGTGGCCTACAATTACAAGGGCAATGTATATTGCTATTGTCCGGAAACCGGAACGCAACGAGAAATGAGTAATGGTGGTTTTGAAAAAGACAGAGGGACACTAAAGAAGTTATGTCCGGCAAAGCGATACGGAATCAAGTGTCAGGGAATGGAACAGTGTTCAGTTAGTCATGGAATACGTATACCGCTAGCGGAAAACCGACGGATTTTCACGTCGATCGACCGGGCAAGTTATAAGTGGGAAAAAGAATATAAAAAACGCACCGCAGTAGAACGGGTAAATAGCAGACTCGATGTAAAATGGGTACATCGCAAAAAGCATGTACCGGGAGAAAGGTAGGAAAAGAGGGTATGAAGTAGTATAATAAAGTAATACACACCTTTGGACGGGATCTAAAATTCAACCCACATGTTCATGTCTTGGTAACCGAAGGAGCGATAGACAAGAACAAGATAGGGAAAGGAGTAAGTTTTATTCCGTACGAGTATTTAAGAAAAGCCTGATAAAAAGGTATTGCTGGACTGGTTGAAACAGAAATATTCGAAAAGCATAAAAGAGCAAGAACAAATAAATATGTTATATAAAGAATAATCAGAAAGAATTTTACGTATATGCAGAGCGGCGGATGAAAAATGTAAAAGGGGCAGCCCAATACATAGGAAGATACCTGGCACGGCCAGCGATAAAAGAACTTTAAGATGGTGAGACTGTATGGGTTGTATCGGCGAAATCTGAACAAACTGGTGCAAAAAATAATTGGACTTTGGAACAGGGTAAACCACAAAGTAAACGCAATAAAAACCAAAGCAAAGCAAGGTAAAAAGTTGGAAAGAGCGGATGCAAGAGGCATTTGGGAAAAACCCATTAAAATGCCCCTGTTGTGGGCAAGAGATGGAATTATGGTGGATATGGCATTACAAATATAGGACCATATGGTCATTTGAGTTTGTTCCTAAGAAAGGGGGAAGGGATATGGCCAAACTGGATTATCTGGATTACCAGATTGTTATCAACAAAAAACCGGATATACGGGAACTGTATCTGGAGCTGACCACTGCTTGTAATCTTAACTGCCAGAATTGTTATCGGCACAGCTGGCAGCAAGCGGGCGGGATGATGGCCCGGGAAACCTGGCAGCAGGCCCTGGCTGCAGCCCGGCGGTTGCCGGAATTGAAGCGGGTGGTGCTGGGAGGAATCGGTGAACCTCTGTTACATCCCGATTTCAAGGAAATAGTTACTGCTATCAAAAGAGAAGGCTGGTCACTAACCATTACTAGCAATGGTTTTTTGCTGGAGGAAAAACTGGGGCGCTTTCTGGTAGAACAACAGGTAGATGAGATTGTTGTTTCCATTGATGGCTATAGCCCTGAGGTTTTTGTCCGCAATCGCGGGGAGAGTCCTGACCCGCTCTGGGCCAACCTGACTGCTTTGCATAAGGTTAAACAGGAGCTGGGGAGTCAGTGGCCCCAGGTGGCAGCGGAAATGGTGGTGACCAGGGAAAATTATCGGGAGATTCCAGCTTTGCTGGCTGCCCTGCCCCTCTGGCAAATCAATACTCTCTATCTCAGTCAGCTGCTGCCGGTAACGGCAGAGCGAACCGGGGAAGTTTTTTATCAGCTTTATCCGACGGAAGAACTACTGAGCTGGCGTCGGGAAGTGATTACCCTGGCCATGCGCTATGGCATCAGGGTGGTTTTGCCCCAGGTAGGCCTGAATACCAATCGTTCCTGCCGCTTTGTGGATGAGAAGAAAGTGGTTATTCGCTTTGATGGGGAAGTGGCTCCCTGTTACCGTTTTCTCCATTGCGGGAAGGAGTATGTGTTTGGCCGTCCCAAAGATCTGGAGGCGGTTACCTTCGGCAATATCCTGAAGCAGGACCTGGCGGCTATCTGGATGCAGGATGAATATGTTAAATTCCGTTTCCTGGAATATCTCAACCTTTACCCCTCCTGCCCTGATTGCGAATGGGTGGATGGCTGTGATATGGTCTGGCATAACCGGGAGGATTGCTGGGGTAATACCCCCTCCTGTGCTGATTGTCTCTGGGCCAGGGGATTGATTTTCTGTCCCTAGCAGGAATTCGGGCAAAGATGGCGAAATAGCATATAGGATAACATATTGGCATATATTGTGTTATACTATATTCTGTTTTAGTATAAAAGGAGTGATATTTTATGGGGCGTAAACTGGCGCTGGAATTTGCCCGGGTGACAGAGGCGGCAGCCCTGGCCTCGGCTCGCTGGATGGGACGGGGCAATAAAATGGCAGCTGATGATGCTGCTACTGAGGCAATGCGGGCTGTTTTCGATACGGTGGATATTAAAGGGACAGTAGTAATCGGTGAAGGGGAAATGGATGAAGCCCCTATGCTCTATATCGGGGAGGAAGTAGGGACAGGCAAAGGCCCGGAACTGGATATCGCCGTCGACCCGCTGGAAGGCACCAATCTGGTGGCCAAAGGGTTAAATGGCGCCATCGCTGTACTGGCTGCGGCACCCCGGGGCAGTCTCCTGCATGCCCCTGATATGTACATGGAAAAAATTGCCGTGGGACCGGAAGCAGCAGGCAAAATCCATCTGGATGCCCCTGTTCAGGAAAACCTGAAAGCCATTGCTGCGGCCAAAGGCAAACGGCTTTCCGACCTGACGGTAGTAATTCTGGACCGTCCCCGCC